>CAYHDA010000061.1:0-17918 GCA_964355145.1 uncultured Mariniphaga sp. | reverse complement strand
CTTTAAAAGGTTCTTTTTGAATTTCCCAAAGCTGATTGATATAGCCTCCAGAAGTGGTCGGTTTGGTAAATTGAAGAATCGTAAGCACCTTTTTAACAGGATCATAGCTGCCGGCTACCGAAGTCGCGCGTTTATCCGAAAGTCCAAGTTTACTGCGATGTTTGCCATCTACCTTGAAATATAGGGTGCCATTATCCATCTTGATGCGATCGGCAGGTATTTCACCAAAATAGTTGGTTGTGGCCACTTTACCCAGCCTGTTTTCTTCACCTTGAGTGTAAGGAATAACCACAACCCCACTTTCAGAAGGTGTGAGCATGGCCAGCATCCAGATATTAACAGTTCCTTTTTCGCGGGTCCATTTTTCATTTCCTGAATTTTTCAGGGTATTTTCAGTTTCGAAACCCACCCATTTTGTGTTTGAATCAGCTGTAATTCCGAAATTATGACTGAGATCCGCGGCCGACATTAACCTTACCTGCCGGCTAAGGGTCGCCTTAAACCTCGTTTCTGAATAGTTCTGAAGCTGCAGTTCCTTTTTCATTGAAACGCTGACGGCATCCTGTGCTACCAAATCCCATGGTTCACTATCCAGTGCGGCAGGAGTCTGCCAGTTATCAAAAACCATCTTCGTACCCGGCTTGAAAAAAATAGAATACTGACCCCCTTCAGGGCCAAGCCACATCCTGTCTTCACCGCCATAGGCGTTAATATGAGGTGCGAGAACTTCGGAACTTAACGCCTTATAATTAATCCACCCGGAACTGCTCCCGTTTAATCCCATGGCAGTACTGGTAAACACTTTTCCCTGATATTTAGGGGAAACAATGACCTGAGCATCTCCGTTTTTCAGCACAATTACATCGTCTTTTGTCTGGAGGAATTGAAGATCATAGCCAAAGGATCCTTTTCCGAATTTTTGTGTTTTAATTTCCTGATAACAGGCCAGTTCCTTTATGAAGCTTTGACCTTCAGATTTATCTATTGTAAGCTTTATTGCCTCATAAGTTCCATTCACTGTCTCAATCCTTTTGTGTCCGATACAGGTGCCCTTTGAAATATTTTGCCATACTCCATTTTGCATTCCTGAAAGCCGGTATTCCCGGATCCGCTCACCTTTCGAAATATCTTCCTTAATTACCACGGAGGAAAGTTGTTGCGGGTTATTAAATTTAACAACGATTTCTTTATCACTTCCCGAAGATTTACCTTTCGGATTGGTGTATTTTTCAGCTATTTCTTTTCCAAATTCCTCAAGCCTTTTTACATCAACATCCGGAACTAATCCCCGGTTATCCACCACGATACCCAATAACATATTGGTATTTCTGCCGACACTTTTACAATATTTGTCGGTCAGTTCATCCAGACTGCGCAGTTGATCATCCTGATCTTTATGCCAGAACCAGCCTCCCTGGAACGAAGAATTTAAACGCAATGGAAAATCGGACTCTCCGGGACACCAGAAGAGCCCGTTAGGATTGCCATTCAACCCTTTTATTTCAATTACTCCGGAAGCTGATGTCGTGGAATCAGCCCTCGACCAGCAGGGATAAGGAGCTACTCCTTCCTCGTTACCCACCCACCGGATGTTATTTTCATAACCAAAAGGCCCTTGGAATGCAATAGCTTCCGGCTGGTATTTTCGCAACATGGCAAGGACATCGAAACCCCCTTTTTCGGGAGGCAATACGCCACCATCAAACCACACTTCGACCAGTTTCCCATATTCTGACCATAACTCGGTCAGCTGCATTTTTACAATCTCATTGTATTTTTTTTGCTCCTGAGGATCTCCTGAAACAACTCTTCCGGGATTATCAACTCTTAAGTATCCATTGGCTGTGGTGCTGGCATAAATGCCCGGTTTGAGCCCGTATTTCATGCATGATGCGATAAAATCTTTCACAATATCGCCCTGACCATTTCTCCAGGGTGTATTCTTAACACTGTAGGGATGCGCTTTGGTGGGCCATAAACTAAAACCGCTGCAGTGCTTGGCTACCAGTACAGCATAGGTAGCTCCTGCTGCTTTTGAAGCCTTGATCCACTGATCAGTGTTCAGTTCTTTTGGATTAAAGACCGACAGATCGGGATGGTAATTCCAGTTTTTTCTAAAATCGTAACCAGGCTCAAAAACTTGCATATCAAAGTGAATCAGAACTCCGATTTCAGAATCAGCCCATTCCAATTGAGCCTTTGAAGGCAGCATACGCGGATTTTCATTGGCCTGCACCTCAACAATGAAGGCGATTAATAACAGTGTCAACAATTTGATTTCAAACATTTTATGGTTTGTTTTAGTTTTTTTACCCGAGAAACTATGGGTAAATATACAAAATTTAGCGAATAGTAATAAAAGAGCAGAATTATAAATTATGTCCGCAAGCTGGCGGAAGGAATTAGGAAATTATTTGAGATATTTATGACGATATAGCTAGTGTTTTCAATCTGAAATGATACATAGTTGAAATACTGATTTAATTGCTTTTGTCGGTTTTTTGTTGTAAATTTCAATAAAAGTTCTAAAGTGGTTATTCAAGGTGAATTTGAATAATTTCTTCAACGAACAGATTTTCAAGGCACTCACAATCCATAATTTATTCGTAATAACATCAGCAGTAGCTAAAATATCGGACATGCTTTCTTAATAATTAGAAAATTGGGAATAGACATTTATTGAATTGTCCGGATTTTCGTTGGGATTTAACTGGCTATAATATAGCTTATGCTATGCTTCCTGAATTAACGGATAGCCGATAAAACTTAGAAACATAATGTGAATATTAATTTTTAAATCGTAAATGTCATGAAAAAATTAGTTGGAGGATTAGGCGGCGCAATAGGTTCCCGCTATTTAAAGAATAAAAATCAGCTCATATTTGTAGAATATTCAGGCTTTATTTCTAAGTTGGATATGGTGCAGTCATTGGCATCAACAGTTTCTCAGGGAACGGCAATTATTAATGGAACCTGGATGTTTGATTGTGAAACGGGAACGATGACGGCCCCTGCAGCTGCCCTGGATCTTTGGTGGGAACAAATGACAGCTGTCAAAAGGCAAATGGTGCCGCAAGGAGGAGCAAAGGTTGTCAACCTGGGTCTTGTGTCTTTCAACGCAATTACTCCTGCCGCTATGCAGGCATACAGCTATACCACCAATCCAATTGTTGCCAATAATGATGCAACAAATAAACTTGTTAACGGCGATGTTTTTTGTGTTTTGACCAGAGACGGGAACTATTGCAAAATACAAATTGTAAGTTATGGTTATAATTTAACCGTTAAATGGGTTACTTATAAACTTAATCCTGCTTATTCACGTATCGGTTCAGGCTATGCGAATCCCGAAGATATTGCAGTGCTAAACGATGAATTAACAGCTTATGTAACAGAGCGCTCAGGCAATCTACTGAAAGTGAATTTAGCAAATGCCAATCGGGCTGCATCAGCTGTAGTTTGCAGCGGACTGGTAGCTCCCCAGCAATTGTGGGTTGATGAAATAAATCAACAGGCTTATGTTGTTGAATACGCCAATCCCGGAAAACTGATCAGGGTAAATTTAGCTACCGGCATTAAAACAATTTTGTATGGCAATTTAAATTTTCCGGTTGGTTTAATCTTGTCATCTGATTTGACTTATGCATACATTAGTGAGCAAGGACTTGCCGGAATCAGCCGGATAGAATTATCCTCAGGTATTAAGGTGCAAATTGCCGGTGGTCTGGTTAATCCGTTCTTTTTAACCTGGGCCGATTCCACCCAAACGAAATTACTTGTTCCCGAGCGCGATCCGGCCAATAAAATTTCTTTAGTTGATGTTACCAAAACATCTGCGAATGTATCTGTATTTATTGCCGGTACTGCCGGCAGACCATCCAGTATTGCCATTATTAATTCGGGTTCTTATTGCGTTTGTGCGGATGGCGAAGTGGATCAGTATTTTCTTACAGGCAATATTAATAACTGGCTTTATAAAGGAATCGGCTATGTACCGTGGAATTTAATTCCGGCCAACGGGAAGGCAAATACTGCACTTCAGCCTGCATATCCGTTTCAGTTTCCCACCGACTCACCTTTTGGCGGAACATTACCAGTCAACATTGACCATCGAAAAGCCTGGGACACTGGAATTGTCTATTACAAAGTGCTGATTGATGGCATCGCACGGTACGACTCATGGAATGATCTGGTTTTAAACCCGTTAACTGGGCGTTATGAAATTATTGAATTACAAAAAGCGGATACAAATGGTTTTTATGGGGTACATAATCCTGCAAAAGTCTATTATAACAGCGATTTAGGTTGTCTGCTCAACAGCACGTCTCAAGTCACAAATGGATTACATGCACTTAGGGTTGATTTTTTCAATTCAGCTTTTGCATTGGTCAGTAGCATGGGTAATGCCCTGTGGATCAATAATCAAAGCTGTATTGCCTCAATGGATATGCCATTATTGGATGGGTCTCATGCAGATCCGGACTGTGGCTACCTGAAGTATGCGGATGTCACTCACGAAGTTATCCTTCATTGGGTTGCTTCGCATCCGCAAGGATTTGCAACCTATTCATTCGGAGTCATAAAAGGAGCTTATGGACTTTCCGGAAGCAATGTGCAAGGGACTCTTTTCCCGGCAACATCTTTTGTTTTCGATTTTAAACAGCCCGTTTCGTTTTTCCTTGGCAAGTGTCCTAAAGTAGCCGCTTTTGCAGAATCACTTTATGTTGCAACTACTGTTATAAATGGAGTAGGCAGACAAAGTCAGTACGATGCCTCAGCCAGTGTAGCTTTCTGTTTGGCTCCTTAAATCAAATTACAAAATACCATAGCATTATGTAAATTCTGCTGTGTTATTTGAATTAAGTACTCCACAGAATGCACAGATTATTCAGAATAATCGGTGTGATTCTGTGGTGTTTTGTTTTTATGCTGCTCTGTCGGCGGGCTCAAAATAATCTTAAGTCGGCGGGTGCAGTCTTTTTCGGAACCATGTTCTTAAAGTGTTCATTTTTTGCATCTGGTCTGCAGAAACATGCCGATGGCAGGTTGAACGCTCATCGCTGTTTTCAGGTGCTCCCCACCGGATTTCAATTCCGTCATTTGGGTTATAGGCCATCTCGAAAGCTTCCCTTCTTTTCAGAATTTCCTCAATTGTCAGGGTTTGTTCTGAGCCATTTGTACGGACATAGGTGATCGATAGTCCGGATAATTTTTCGGTTAAGAATGCTTCCAGATTCTTTTTAACCTGATCTGCTGAAATCAGCAATGGCAACTTAAAATCCTCGGGTGACCGAACGATCCGATCTGGAAAATCGAGGACTGCATCCATTGCAATCAGCAGTCTTAAATCGCGGCTGGGGGTCGAAAAGTCTTCCCACGGACCGGTAGCCTGAAACAATCCGGCTGGCCTGCCCGGCATAGGTATCACCACACCCGGGTGCGCTTTCATATAAGCTTCACCAACAGCCACCGAGGTAACCCGTACGATCAGCTGCTCGTGCAACGCTTTTATCAGGTCGAGCAAGGCTGATTCAGGATCCAGTGGCTTCGGATTGATATTCCGCTCCATGAGGTGGTAAAAATCGTTATCTGATATTCCTTGCTGTTGTATTGAATATGGGATCATTCCCGATTCAGCCGACAAGGATGCATTTTTCAGCAAACTAAGCTGAACACCGTTTATAACGATAGGACGAAAAGCTTTGAAACCCGGATCACCGATTACTTCGTTGGTTGTAAAGAGAAAATTTCCTTTCCAGAACCGTTTGATACCGACCGTACCATCTGGCTGTGCATCAACCGATAACAGTACTCCTGGCTGGTTTCCGGACTGTGGCACCCAGCGCACCAGCATCAGGGTGTGGCCATACGGATCGGCAAAGACAACCCCCGGGCGTAAGTTTTCCCGGGTGAGCGGAACCGGATAATAGTCTGAATTTTCATCTTTCAGTGATGTTCGGGCGGTACCTGAATGGACACCATCCATCACTCTTCTCATAAATGAATTGAATGCCTGTACCGGATGAGATTTCGAACCGGAGGCTTCATTGGTAATCCACCGGCCTGTTTGAGGAGGTCGCCCAAGGTAGCCCCTGTCACACTCATGATAACCAAAAGGAAGTCCAAGCTTCCAGGCGAAGTATGCCCTGAGGCAGAATGGATTATCGGCGCAATCAGGCTGCATAACCACCCTGTTTTTTTCGGATGGATCATCCTCTGCCAGTGAAAGATAATTATAAAGAAAATTGCGATCCTTAAGCTGTGTTACTTCATGCAGTGACGTCCAGGAAGAGCGTTCACCCGCATCATAAAACAGAGCATTGATCCAGGCTGAATAGAGTGCTTCAGTTTGGTTGTCCCAACCACGGAGGGTCTTCCAAATCACTCCGGAGGATTGTAGTGAAGGTTTGGCGGAAATGGAAAATGTCAGATTGGCTGCATCTCTTCCATCCGTCATTAGTGTAATTTTATAGTTGCCCTCTGGTCCGGCATCAAATTCATCGATCCGCCAAAAAGGGAGTCCTTCCCCGTTTCTGGTTTTCTTCGGTTTTATGGCTCCAGACACGCCGGTGACAATTATCTGTGCTTTTCGGATGTTTTTCCCACCCACTGCCATAACATGGAATGCCTCACCAGGCCTGGGATTTTTAGGTGAAACCAAAAGTGAATGAACTGCTTGTGATTCTTCACCAGGGTTGCTGTCTTCGGAAAGATTTGCAGCAATTTCTGACTCTTGTTTAAGGCTCTTATTTGCTGACGGTTTACCACACGAGGATAATCCTAAAATCATCATTGTGATTGACATCGCTATCAGCACAATACGTATGCTAATTCTTGCTATTATATTTTTTCGTTGCATAATCGGCAAAGATAGTTGAAAATGCTGAATCGAATTATTTCAGAATATACATTAAACTAAGCCGAAATCTATTTAACAACTTTAATCGAACTAATTAGCTTGATATCGGACAAATTGGTGTAGTCATACTGATAAAACCCATCTTTTCCTATCATCAGCAGAGAGTTGCCGATTGGAATCACATCATAGGCATTGATATTCTTAAACGTTGCAATCAGATGTTCTGCAACAAGAAATGGATCCGAAGCATTAAAAACCTTCAGTCCGTCATCTCCATCACAGACAAATAAAACATCATCATCGATTGCCAGTCCGTAGGGGCTGGTCATACTGTACGACCGTATCAAAGCCGGAGATTTAATATTTCCAATATCCAGGATATCCAGGCGATTGATATTGCTTCCGCAGGGATTTCCACCGCGTATGGTCACATAAGCTTTGTTATTTTGCACAACAACAGGATCGCAACCCGTTGCATGCCAGAAGCTGGAAATATATTCAGGTTTACTGACATCTGTAACATTATAAACCAGCATTCCGTTCCTGGTTCCAAGAAACATGGTATTACCCGACAAGAACATGGTTTCAATACCCCAGTTAATGCTGATTTTAGTTGCGAGAGATAGATTTGCCGGACTGGACAGATCAAAATTATAATAAGTACTATTGTCAACGGCAAGCAAGTGATTGCCAATCAGTCCAAACCGGGCCATCGAACCGCCGATTCCGGCTGGTGTACTCTGCTGCGCCCCCTTGGCAGAGGCATCAGCGCTTAAAGAAAATTCGGTGAACCTGCTTCCAAAAAATACAGGATAAACAGGATAATTAGTTGGACTGATCTCTTTTCTTACTGTCGAAATTTTCCAATCTACAACAACTCCCTTTGTGTCGTCAATCTGGCCAACCCGATATTTGGGGTCATAAGTTGGAACGGCATACGGGAACACATTTTTAAGGCGCGCTACCTCTTTGGGTGTTGCCGGATTTGAAATATCAATACTGACAAGATCGATGTAACTGTCGGCATACATAGTATTTCCGGTAATAACGATATCAACATTTCCCGGTATGGATATAAATCCAACATATTTTGGTGAAGAAGGGCTGACATTATTATAAACATGGACACCCTTCATTATCTCATTAATATACAGATAATTGTCTTTAAAGTAAATCTTACCCGGCTTTACAAGTGAGTGGGTATTTTCCGGTTTTACCGCCTCCCTGAATTCCTTATAACCCAGATAAACAGGTTCGAGTGAAAGATACTCTTCAGTATATTTATCCTTGCATCCAGTCCATACAAAAATCAAGGTCAGGAGTTGAAAAATAATATTGATCCGCATTTTTTCCATAGCTTAATTTTTTTGAGTTTATTGAATAAGCAATCCAATTTTTAGTGAAAGACGGTTGTAATCAATATCGATTTTATATCCATCAGAGCGGCTGTAGCGATTGCGCATCATCCTGTAACCGGCGCTGAAAGTGAGTGCCATATTATTGCCCAATGGGGTACAAATACCAAAACAAGGGTTGAGCAGCAAGCCCCCCTTTGCATCCATCTCCAGATTACTTCCTGAATTAAATCCCGGAGAGGTAGGTATCAGCAGATTGGAATAGATTCCATTTGGTTTGTCAAGCGCAAAGCTATACCCACCTTGAATACCAAAGAAGGGATTCGTACCCTGACGGTTAAGGGAATATCTGAAATCGGCTACAACCGGAAGATAGGTCTCCTTAAGAAACTCAATACCTGCCCCAACTCCTGCAGAAAAATGGTTTTTAAATTGCCATCCGCTGATATTGATTAACGAGAAAGGAGATTTGTTGCTGTTTGCTGAATTACCGGTAAGAATTCCAGCTTCGGTGAGGTTAAAATATCCGGGATGAATCTTTTTGGCCACTTTGCCGGTCTTTCGGATGCTGTCAAATTGGATGGGTTCAAAAACCATAATATTGTTATCACGCTTCTTAAAAATAACCTGTCCTGTGAGGAGTGAACGGATGATCTGTCCATGGATAACAACGCCGTTTTTGAGATAAATGACATCATTGTTCTTTTTTTGTCCGCACGTTATTTCCACAATTGACAGCAGCGCAAATAACATTAAAACTGTTTTTTTCATATTTAAGGATGTAGCTTTCATTACAAAGATGACACTGATCTACAGAAGGTTGCGCATCAAACTACTTTGAATCGGAATCTTTAAGAAATAAGGTGGAAATATTTTGAATTGAATCGGCAACCGGAGTATATTTCAATCCAATTGTACGGCAAATTTTAGATCCGTCGAAATAACTTAATCTGTTGGCACTTCTGGCTGTTTCACGGGTAATGGATGGCTGCATTCCCGTAAATAACCTTCGAATTGCAGAGAGACGCCAGGCCAGACTGGGCAACCGTTCGCCGGCAAGAATTTTTGGACGTTTCACATGAAGTGCATCAGCGATCAGATTAAAAATTTCGCGGAAAGGTTTGTTTTCGGCATTGAGGATATAGCGTTGATTTTTTACGCTCTCCCAGGCATCATCCTGCATCAGTAATTGCATTGCAGCTGACACATCCTTCACCGCAACAAATCCTGTACCTCCAAGGGTGTAGAATTTTAATCCCTTAAAAGACTTGGTGAAGAGCATAGAACTACCTGATTTCCAGTCGCCGGGACCAATTATTACCGATGGGTTGACGATCACCGCATTTAATCCCTGAAAAATCGCCCGCCAAACTTCCATTTCCGAGAGAAATTTACTTTCGGCATAAGACGAATGATCTGATTTATAACGCCATGGATGTTCTTCATTCGCTTCAATTCCTTCTGGCGGTGAGCCAATAGCTGCGATTGAACTTACATGACAAAAACGGGGGATTTTGAGAGCTAAAGCCAGATCAACGAGATTTGCCGTTCCTGTACAGTTA
Source organism: uncultured Mariniphaga sp. (assembly GCA_964355145.1). Taxonomy (GTDB): domain Bacteria; phylum Bacteroidota; class Bacteroidia; order Bacteroidales; family Prolixibacteraceae; genus JAAFHB01. The sequence goes on along the minus strand of CAYHDA010000061.1, from coordinate 8,142 downwards.
TTGTGAATCATTGTGTCACGCTCACCCGGATCGAAGGATACTATGGCAGCAACATGGTAAATCTGATCGATGTCAGTCAGCAGTTCAGCTAAACGATCCTTATCAAGGATATCTCCTTCAACCCACTCAATATTTTGCATCAATGAATGATATTCTGGAGAGTAGAAGGCAAATATCTTTTCGGTGCGTCCGATATCACTTCCCGGACGTTTTAGAGCCCGGACTTTAATACCGCTGCTTATCAGGTCATAGAGCAAATGAGCTCCAACCATTCCGGTTCCGCCAGTAACAAATATCATAAATTATTTTTTATCACGATGTTATTGCCCGTCTTCCAAGATGGCCACAAAGGAGCCCTTCGACTGTTTTTAATTTTTGATAACGCCTTTGAAAATCCTGTATTGATTCGTCATCGTTGTTTTCATAGGCCTTTCGGATTCCTGATTCAGCCTGTGCAATCAGAAATGAAATATATTTCAATTTACACTCTTGCAGCACCTTAGGAACCAATTGATGAAGAATATCGTGCTCTTCCTCGATGAAACTGCCCCGTTTACGCCAATACTGACTTAGCTTATTTTTTTCGGACAAGATATCAGAAACCAATTGACTAATCTGCTGATCATGGTGATTGACAAAATATTTAATGGCATCGAAGTTCTCGTCATGGGTATGTTCACGATAATCGTCGAAAATTGCTTTGATCACAGGGTTGACAGATTCCATTTGATCAGCTTCGAGCTCTGTCAGTATATAATCAGCCACAAAAACAGGATCAATGGTACCATCAGCAGGATTTTCCTCTTCAAAAAGCTTATGAGATCCGTACTTGATTAATAATTTCAGAAGCTCACGTTCTTCGTTTTCGGATGGGTTGATATCAGGAACCGGAACAAAAACAGGAGTGCTTTTTATATTTGCGTCTTTTAAAAGTTCCCGTTCCTGATGCTTAATCATATCATCCTCAGACTTCATCTTCAACTTTCGGATTTCATTATAAAGCACCTCTTCCCGGACATTCAAAAGACGGCTGCACTCTTTAAGGTATTCCGACCTTACAATTTCTGCCGGGATAACTGCTATGGAACTTACAATATCAGCGATTAGCTTTGCCCTGCTGACCGGGTCTTTTTCAACGCCGGCAAGCAATAATTTGGTTTTAAATTTAATAAAATCAGTCTCATTGGCACGGATGTATTCTGCCAGTTGAGTAGAACTCATTGATCGTGAAAAAGAATCAGGATCTTCACCCTCGGGCAGTGGCAAAACTTTTACATTGATTCCTTCCTCGAGAACCATATCTATTCCACGCATCGAAGCCTTGATGCCAGCCTGATCACCATCGTAAATAATTGTGACGTTGTTGGTAAACCTTCGTATCAGCCTGATCTGGTCTATTGTCAGAGAAGTCCCTGACGAAGCGACTACGTTTTCGATTCCTGACTGATGTAGCGAGGTTACATCGGTATATCCCTCAACAAGGTAGCATTTGTCTTCCTGAATAATACTTCTTTTTGCCTGAAAAATTCCGTAAAGGACGCGGCTTTTATGGTAAATATCTGATTCAGGAGAGTTCAGGTACTTTGCGATGGTTTTATCCTGCGAAAGGGTCCGCCCGCCGAAGCCAATAACCCGGCCGGAGATACCATGAATCGGGAACATCATACGACCCGAAAAACGGTCCCGAATCCAATCCTCTTTTTTGATGGTCAGTCCGGTCTTTTCAAGATACTCCATCTTATAACCCTCTTTCAGCGCTTCACTGGTCATTGTATCTTTCCCTTCAGGGCAGTATCCGATTCCGAATTTTTTAATAATGTCATCCCGCATTCCCCGCTGGCGGAGATAAGAGAGTCCGATTAACCGTCCTGAGTTGGTCTCCCACAATTGATTACTGAAGAACTTTTGAGCGAACTCAGAGACGATCAGCTGACTTTCCCGATCATTTCGTTCCTTGGCTTCTTCGGGATTCTCTTCCTTTTCTTTGATATCGATCCTGTACTTTGCTGCCAGCCATCTCAACGCATCGGCATACGACAAGTGTTCATGTTCCATGATAAAATTCACAGAAGAACCGCCTTTACCGCATCCAAAACATTTGAAAATTCCTCTTGCCTGGGAAACATTAAACGAAGGTGTTTTCTCGTTGTGGAAAGGACATAATCCGATCATGCTGGTCCCTCGTCGCTTTAGGGTAACGAAATCGCCAACCACCTCCACAATCTCAGCAGCATCCAGTATTTGTTGTATGGTTCCCTGGTCAATCATCCGAGCAAAGGTAATGAAAAGTGCGTAGCCGGGCACCTGTCATTGAAGCGAAATATCATTTAACAAAAGCTATTCTTTTTCTCAGATTTTTTATTTAACTTTACCTTCAGTCCGAAAAATCAGAAAATATTCTTATTGCTGTTGCATAGCAACTTACAGATTTTACTTGATCTTACCTTCTTTATCTTAAATATTAACCTAAAAAGTGTTGAATATGAATTTATTTGTCGCAAAACTTAACCCTTCCACCACTATCAAGGATCTGCAGACCCTCTTTTCTCACTATGGTTTGGTTAATTCCATTAAAATCATTGCAGATCGGAATACAGGCCTGTCAAAATGTTACGGCTTTGTTGAAATGCCCAATATTCGCGAAGCCAATGAGGCTCTGATTGAGCTAGATGATACCTTGTTTCAGGATAATATGATATCAGTAAAAAAATCGCAACCGACTGCTACACGGATTTCGGCGACTCAAACTGAATACAGAAACAGTACCCGTACTTCACCGGTAATGAACCATCAATCCTCTAACCTCAGCACTTCGGCTTCAATATTTAAGCCGATCCGGGCAAACAGCATAAACAGAAACCTCGGATACCGGGGAGGTGGTTACAATGACTTCTGAAAATATTCGATTTGCCGGCTTTTTTGACTAAAATTGCAAGCAGTTACTTGTTCCGATAAATTTTCGATGGTTCAGAACAAACCAGATAGCCTATGGGGCTGTATAATAACGAATTCATAAGGATTATCATGGTTAGGCATCTGATCTCTGCCCTTATTGCAAAATTTTTCCGGATAGTCACCTTACTTATCCTTCTCTGCTCCTGCGAACAGATCATTGAGGTAAGTCTTAAAGATGAAGCTTCCAAAGTGGTAATAGAGAGCTTTATTTCCAATCAGCAACATCCCATTATGGTGAAGGTAACACAAAGCCAGGCATTCTTTAATCAGAGTGACTTTCAACCAGTCGAAAAGGCTTCAGTATTATTGGAAACGTCTTCTTTAACCGATAAACTGGAAGATAAAGGAGGAGGTTATTATGTATCATCCAAATCCAAAGGAGTTTCCGGCAGAACCTATTCTCTTAAAATTACCACATCAGGCAAGCTTTTTGGTGCCACAGTAACGGTGCCTGTTGCTATTCCTATCGATACGGTTTATTTCCAGCCCGGGATATTTCGAAAAGACAGCCTGAACGTTTTTATTGAATTCCGCGATCAGGCTTTAAATGCTAATTACTATCGTATAAGGCTTTACAGGAACGGTCGTTATGCTGTAAATGACTACTATCTCATCACTGATGCCTTTTCTGACGGCGTAAAAATAGTAGCGCCTGTTTATTACCATTATTTTGCTCCAAAAGATACTGTTGAGGTGGAATTGCAAAATCTCGAGCGCAATACCTGGAGGTACCTTAAAGGAATCAGTGAATCTGTCCAGCAAGGTGTCAACTCTCAGGCGCCTGGCAATCCCCCCTCCAATATTACCGGTGGTGCCCTGGGGGTTTTCGGAGCCTATGGCTCATCTTCACGAATTGTTGTTGTCCCTCAGATAGCAGGAAAATAATCGCTCATTTTCTAACAGACATTGTTCTATGACCGATAATCTTTGTTTTAAAATTGCCATTTCGCTAATTCCCGGAATTGGAAGCGTCACTGCTAAATCATTGATTGCCTATACCGGTAGCGCAGAACAGGTATTTAAAGAAAAAGAGAAGGCATTGCGACAGATTCCGGGGGTGGGTAGTATACTGGCAAAAAATATTGTCAATGCACATGTACTGGCAAGGGCAGAACAGGAAGTCCGGTTTCTCCAGAAAAATGATGTAAACGCCCTGTTTTACCTTGATGATGATTATCCTCAACGGTTGCTTGGTTGCTCTGATGCTCCAATCGTACTGTATGTTAAGGGAAATCCTTTTCTGAATTGCACCAAGGTCATCAGTATAGTTGGAACCAGGCGCGCAACAGAATACGGGAAAAAAATAGTTGATCAGTTCATTTCCGTCCTTGCTGAAAGGGGATATCGAATCCTTATCGTTAGCGGATTAGCTTATGGCATAGATATTCAGGCACATAAATCAGCTTTACGCACAGGAATACCTACCGTTGCGGTTTTAGGACATGGTCTGGAAACGGTTTATCCCTCGCTCCATACCCCGACTGCAAAACAGATGATCGCAGAACAAGGCGGACTGATATCTGATTTTCTGAGCAATTCACCCATTGACCGAACAAATTTTTTACGGCGAAACCGCATCATCGCGGGCTTGTCAGACGCTACAATTGTGGTTGAATCGGCTAAAAAAGGTGGTGCTCTGGTGACTGCAGACATTGCTAATTCTTATAATCGCGACGTTTTTGCTTTCCCGGGAAGAGTTGATGACCCCTATTCGGAAGGGTGCCACTTTTTAATCAAATCGAACCGGGCAGCATTGATTGAGCGCGTAGCCGATCTGGAATATGTGATGAACTGGAGTGCAGCAAAAAGTCAGCCTGATGCCGTACAGCAGTGTCTTTTTTATGATTTTAATCCTGATGAAAAACTGATTGTTGATCTTTTGCGCAGCGAAGGTGCGACAGCCATCGATCTGATCTGCATTAAGACAACCCTTCCAATGAATAAAGTGTCACCGACTCTGCTCAATCTTGAATTTGCGGGAGTTGTAAAAGGACTTCCCGGAAAGGTTTTTAAAGTCCTCTGAACTGATTGTTAAACTCAGGGTTAGCAAGGATTAAGCTTTGAACTGACCTATTTTTAGGAACATTCTAAAAACCTATGGTTTGATAGGTCTTACCAAAATCAATATCCGCCACATAATCAATTAGTTAGTCTTTTAGAATTGATTCCGCAAAAGAAAGATTACCTTTGCCGCATATTTAAAGAATTAAGAATGACAACATTTGAAGGATTTGGGATAGGAAAATCAATTTTGAAGGCTCTGGAAGAGATTGGATTTTCTACGCCGACGCCCATTCAGGAAAGGGCGATTCCGGTAATCAAATCTGGCAAGGATGTTTTGGGAATTGCTCAGACCGGAACAGGTAAAACGGCTGCTTATGTAATTCCGTTATTGATGAAACTGGTAAAGGCCGAAGGAAAAGATCCAAGGGCTATCGTATTGGTTCCCACAAGAGAACTCGCTATACAAGTTGGAGAAGATATCGCTGAGTTATCACAATTTACCGATCTCCGGCATGCTGCTGTTTACGGTGGAATAGGATGGACTAAGCATGCTGCCTTGCTTGAACCGGGCGTCGACATTCTGGTTGCTACACCGGGTCGTTTATGGGAGCTCTACCGTGCAGGAGCATTTGGTATGAAAAATATCAAAACGCTTGTTGTTGACGAAGCCGACCGGATGCTGGATATGGGTTTTATGCCTCAGCTGAATAAACTTTTTGAGGTGATTCCTCCCAGACGGCAGAACCTGCTGTTTTCAGCAACTTTTTCTGAGAGCATCGAAATGATGAGTAATGAATTTCTGGCATTCCCCGAACGGGTTGAGGTAGCCCCTTCAGCAACACCGGTGGAAAAAGTAAAACAATATTACTACCACGTGCCCAACTTCAGAACCAAACTTAATTTTGTGAACTACCTGCTGACCGATCAGGAAGAGTTTAAAAGGGTAATTATTTTCTGCCGCACCAAAGAAAATGCCGAAGATGTTTTTAAAGTACTCAGCCGCAGAACTGAAGGCGAGGTAAGGATTCTTCATTCCAATAAAGCGCAAAGCTCGCGTATCAATGCCATTGAAGCCTTTAAAGCAGGAGGTGTAAGGGTTCTGGTATCTACTGACGTTTCAGCCCGTGGAATCGATGTGAGTAAAATATCTCATGTGATAAATTTTGATCTCCCGCCAAGGTACGAAGATTATATTCATCGCATTGGAAGGACTGCACGCGCCAACACCGACGGAGTAGCAATATCCTTTATTGGTCCGGAAGAAGATTTTCACCTTGAGAATATTGAGAAGCTGATCAGGATGAAGATCGAAGAGCGTCAGCTGCCTGATGCGGTTGAGCTTGTTCCGCTGAGCCGTCCTGAAAAACAGACGATTGATCGTGAAATTGACCGTCAGAAAAAAATGGCGGATCCGGAATTCAAAGGAGCCTTTCATGATAAAAAACCGAGGCAGTCGAAAAGTTCATTCAGCTTTAATTCGAAAAGCACACAGCACCGCGATACAAAAATCAAAGGGAGGAAAAAAGGGAGGTAATTTCAAAATTATTTATTGATCATTGTATTTAGGGTGCAAGCCTGGAAATAACCCAGTTATCCTCATTTCGGGTATACAAAATCCGGTCGTGAAGCCGGTTTGAACGACCTTGCCAGAATTCAATCCGGTGAGGATCAACGATATATCCTCCCCAAAACGATGGTCTTACAACCTGATTGACAGCTGTTTCATCTTGTTTTTTACTCCAAAGTTGCTCAAGATATTCGCGGTTGGGCACAACCTGACTTTGATTGGAAATAACAGCGCTAAGGCGACTTTCCAAAGGGCGGCTATTAAAATAATCGTCCGAAATACTTGCTGATGTTTTGACCGCCATCCCTTCAATCCTGACTTGCCTTTCGAGTTCCGGCCAGTGAAACAATAAGGCGACCTGTTGATTCACGGTTATTTCTTCGCCTTTCCGACTTGAATAATTGGTAAAAAAGCCAAACCCTTGTAGTGTAAATGCTTTTAAGAGTACGACTCTTGATGATGGCATTCCGTAAGATGTAGCTGTGGCAAGAACCATTGCTGTGGGCTCATTTACCTTTGCATCCATCGCTTCCCTGAGCCAGTCTCCAAACTGTTGCAACGGGTCGCGACCGATCTGATTTTCCATCAACGCCTGAAGCATGTAATCCTTTCGTATAGCTGCTAAATCCATTTCAATCTGTTTTGTAGTAAAACACATTCACCGGTCAGATTGTTGTAATTTCCTCAGACGACGGCTCAGGTTTTCTTCTTTCATCAGCAGATAATTTGTTTTTAATTGCTGTATTAAAATCGTAAGATCTTTCCATTTCTAATGGTTATTTGTCCATTAGCGATTGATCATTGTCCATTTTCTCCTCCCTTTGCACTTTTGCCAACCCACAAATTATCACTATATTTGCCCTTCACATTTGTGTATCAGTAAGTAAAATAAGACATGGAAAATAAGGAAATGAATTCTTCAAAAGATAAAAGAAATAATCTGATCGTCATTGGCTTATCTGTTTTGATTGTACTGCTTGTTATACTCTTCTTTTGGCAAAGAAGTTCCTATAAAGCCGATGAAGTCTTAATCATGGCAGAAAAAGATTCAATAGCAGTTGAATTGTCGAAAATGGTAACAAACTATCAGACAATACGATCAGAAAACGATTCGCTGAACAAAACGATCGGCTATGCCCAGACTAAAGTAAAGGATCTCCTGACAGAAGTAGAGCAAGTAAAAAATGTTAGTTATCAGCAGATTACAAAATACCGACAGGAAGTAACCACTTTACGGAACATTATGCGCGATTATATTATCCAGATCGATAGTCTCAATCAGAAAAATCAACGCTTAATGGCTGAGAATGTGAATGTCAAACAAGAGGTAACTCAAGTAAGGTCTGAAAATCAGCAGCTTGAAGAGTCGAAGAAAAAACTGGAGCAGACGGTTAATCTTGCGGCTCAGCTGGAAGCCGGTGATCTCAGAGCTTCCGGTACTTCAGCAAAAGGAAAGGAGCAGATAAAATCGGCCAAAATTGAGAAGATAAAAATTGATTTTACGTTGAGCAAGAACCTGACTGCAAAACGTGGGGCTAAAAATATTTATGTTCGGATTCAACGACCCGATCAGATCCTGCTGATGAAGTCAGAAAAAGACCTCTTCAAGTTTGAGG
>CAYHDA010000060.1:0-18002 GCA_964355145.1 uncultured Mariniphaga sp. | reverse complement strand
AAATATTTAATTGTTATTAATCGTTAAATTAATCGCCTTATTAATCGCCACTGTTTACTTTTGTGTTGAGTCTTATAAACATAGGATCCATAGGCTCGTTAATTTTAAACTAATTTATTATCATTATGAAGAAAAGATTGTACCTAATTTTAATCGTACTGTTTGCTTCATTCGCCAGTGTAATGGCGCAGGTGAAAGTAAGCGGGACTGTTACTGATCCGGATGGGATCAGTATTCCTGGCGTATCTGTTCTGCAGAAAGGCACAACAAATGGAATCACCACGGACATGGACGGGAAGTACACATTGACTGTAACTTCTGCCAGCGCTGTTTTGGAATTTTCGTTTGTTGGTATGAAGCCTGTTTCTGAAACAATCAATGGGAGAGCTGTTATTAATGTTAAGATGGCTGCCGAAACTGTTGGAATTAATGAAGTTGTTGTTACAGCTTTAGGTATTCAGCGTGAAAAGAAAACACTTACCTACGCTTCCCAGCAAGTTTCAGGAGAAGAGATGTTGAAAGCAAGAGATCAGAACTTTATGAACGCTCTTAGTGGTAAGACTTCCGGTTTGGACATTAAAACAAGCAGTTCAGGAGCCGGTGGTTCTACGAAAGCTGTTTTGAGAGGAAATAAATCATTGGTCGGACTTAGCGAACCTCTTTATGTTATTGATGGTATTCCAATGATCAACAACAAAGGCGGTCAGCCTGATTCATACGGCGGTACCGATGGTGGTGACGGACTTTCTGCGATAAACAGTGATGACATTGAAAGCATCAACGTCCTTAAGGGTGCCAACGCATCCATTCTTTATGGAAGCCAGGGTGCCAATGGTGTTGTTCTCATTAACACCAAGAAAGGTAAAGCTGGAAAAGTAACTGTTAGCATTAGTTCCAGTACTATGGTTGAGAGTGTTTCCGGACTGCCTGAATTTCAGTTTAATTACGGAGCAGTTGGCGGTTCAGATTACAGCTGGTCGACAACAAAGGGAACCTATCAAAATAGTTATATCAAGGAATTCTTTCGTAACGGAATTAACGCAACCAATTCAATTTCTGTAAGTGGTGGAAATGATAAAACAACAACCTATTTCTCATATTCCAATGTTTCTGCTACTGGTGTTATGCCAACTAACCGTTATGGAAAAAATAACTTTGCCTTTAATCAGTCAACTAAGTTATTTAACGACAAGCTCACCGTCAGTTCAAATGTCATGTTTTCAAATGAGGTGAGTCGTAATCGTCCAGGTGCTGGTTATTACAATAATGCACTGACCGGTTTGTATTTGTTTGCACGTGAAAGAGATTTTTCATCTTATAAAGAAAACTATCAGGTATTTAATAAGGATAGAAATATGTATAAGATGAATTGGTATTCTACTGAGGAAAAACAAAACAATCCTTTCTGGGAAATCAATAATAACCCTAAATTAAATACATCCTATCGCGCAATTGCCAGTTTAAAGTTGTCATGGGATATTTCAAAGAATCTTAAATTTGATGTCAGAGGAAACATCGATTATAACGATAAAGTAAATGATTACAGATATGCAGCAGCCGGAAACTCGGTGAGTGTAAGTCCTAATGGATCATGGAATTACTCTAAATACAATGACAAGTCGATTTATACGGACGGAATTTTGAGTTACAACAATAAGTTTGGCAATTTCAGTTTAAATGGACTTCTTGGTGCCAGTTATTTGCATAATAAGTTAAATGATGGTATGTCTGTTGCTAATGGTACCACCAGTTTGATGTACCCTAATTTTTATTCTTTTTCCAACATGCCTTTCAATGTCATGTTTAATCAAGGTATAAACAAGATCATCAAACAAGGAGCTTTTGCCAACGCACAAATTGGCTATAAAGAGATGCTATTCCTGGATTTGTCTGCACGTAATGACTGGGCTTCCACTTTGGCACTTACAGGGAATGAATCCTATCTGTATCCTGCTGTCGGTCTTTCAGCAATTGTCAGTCAGATGGTTAAGCTGCCGCAAGCGATTTCATTTGCAAAACTTAGAGCATCTATGTCTCAGACAGCCAATGAAGTACCTTTTAACGTGGTAAATCCCGCAAATGGTATTAATGGTGCCGGTACCCCCGACCAAATCGGTGGAATTGGACGTAATTCACAGGTTCCTTTTACCAATCTGAAACCTGAAGAGATAACCAGCGATGAATTCGGAGCAGAAATGAGGTTCCTCAATGGAAAGATCGGAATGGAATTCACCTATTATAGTGAGTTAAGCAAAAATCAATTTCTTACATTAAGTGCTCCTTCTGGTTCAGGATTTACTTATTATTACGTAAATGCAGGGAAAATTACGAATAAGGGTTTTGAATTTACTGTCGATGCTGAAATTGTAAAAACTTCTGCCTTAACCTGGAAATCTTCTGTGAATTTATCCCAAAACAAGAATAAAATCGTTGAACTGATTGCTTCTAACCCAAATTATCAGGTTGGTGGTGATAATGAAGGTTTTGCTGCTGTAATCAAAGCAGGTGGTTCATTTAACGACGTGTACATCTATAAATTTAATAAGAATACTGCAGGTCAGATTATTCTGGACGCTAATGGTGTTCCTACAAAGGCTGCCAAACAAGAAAAAGTAGGAAATGTGAATCCTGATTTTATTTTAGGATGGAACAATTCGCTTAATTTCAAAAGCTTCTACGTAAGCGCTTTGGTTAATGGTAAATTCGGAGGAGTTGCCTTCTCTAAAACAGAGGCTTTCCTTGATGCATACGGCGTAAGCAAAAGAACAGGAGATGTTCGTGACGCAGGCGCTACAATGCCTATCAACGCAGTTTCATCTACTGGAACTGCTGTGACTTCGATTGTTCCATCTGTTTATTATGGTGCAGTTGGTGACAGAAACAGAATTATGGAGCCTTACATCTTTTCAAGAACCAATGTCAGATTAGCTCAATTGGTAATTGGTTATAATCTGGATGTACAAAAGCTTAAGTTACCGGTTAAAGAAGCTTCGATCTCTCTTATCGGCAGGAATTTATTCTTCTTCTACAAAAAAGCTCCTTACGATCCAGAACAATCTATGAGTACTGCTAATAATATGCAGTCAAATGAGGTATTTAGTATGCCTGCTACAAGGACTTATGGGGTTAACTTAAAGGTCACTTTCTAAAATCTTAAAATTAATTAGTATGAAAAAGATATTTTTTGCATTATTACTTCTGAGTGCTTTCGCATCTTGCACGGACAATTTTGTGACGGAGAACCAGAATCCTTATCAGATTACTGATGAGTTGCTTAAGCAGGACTTTAACCTGGTAGGTTCGCCGTTCTCGGGATTATTGTTCAACATCAATGGCCATCAGGTTGAAGAAGATTTATGTCAGGATTCTTGGATGGGTTATTTAAATACACCGACCCCTTTTGTTGGCAACGTAAATAATACCACTTACTACATTCGTTGGAACGGTTACTGGGATCGTATCTATGGTTCCGTTATGTCACCTTCAAAACAAGTAATTAAGTTGGCAAAGGACAATGGTTTACCACTTTTTGCAACATGGGCGAAATTTATTCGTGTACTTGCAGTCTCTAAATTAACTGCTATTCACGGGCCGGTGATCTATTCCAATTATGGTACAACCGCTAATTCTATCCTGTATGATAAAGAATCCGATTTATACACTTTGTTCTTTGCGCAGCTGGACTCTATCCAGACTGATTTTGCTGCGAACACAACTTACAAAGGTTTTGTAAAATTTGATCCAAGTTACAAAGGTGATATTACAAAATGGATGAAAGCAGTGAATTCTTTACGTTTAAGATTGGCTATGCGGATATCAAAAGTTGCACCTGCTTTGGCGAAAACTCAGGGAGAAAAGGCCATGAGCGATGCAGGCGGATTAATTGAGAGCAATGATTACAACCTTAATATTTCATTATTAGGAGGTAAGATGTATATGGCTGTAATTTGTTTCGAATGGGATGATACACGAATGGGTGCTGTAATGGAATCCTTCCTGCTTGGCTTAAAAGATGGCAGGGTTGCGAAATATTTCCAGGGGCCAAATCTTAGTCAGGATGCTTCCCTTTCAGTATATAATTATAAGGGAATCCGCAACGGTGCTTATACACAAGCCAAAATCGACAGAGTTCCTTTTTCAAGGGTATCCGATGATTTTCAAACCGTACAAAACAGAAGGTCAATTACTGCTGCTGAAGTTAGCTTCCTTAAAGCTGAAGCTGCTCTCAGAGGCTGGACCGGTGCCGGTGATGCGAAAACCAACTATGAAAATGGTGTAAGACTTTCATTTGCTAACTGGGGTGCAGGCGGAGTAGATGCTTACCTGGCAGATGCAACCAGCAAACCTATTGATTATGTTGATCCAAAGGATGCGCGTAATAATTTTACAGCGTCTTCTACTATCACTGTTGCCTGGAATGCAGGCGATAGCAATGAGCTGAAATTAGAGAAAATTATTACCCAGAAATGGATCAATAATTTCACCAATGCTTTGGAATCGTGGACCGATTTCAGAAGAACCGGTTATCCTAAAATTCCACATGTAGCGAAGAACGACAGCAGTCCTGACTGGGGTGTTATTCCAGCTGATCAGTGGATTAAAAGGATGCCATTCACCAATGGAGAGAGAACAGGTAATGCTGCCGCAGTCGCTGATGCAGCATCAAAACTTGGTGGTGCCGATTTAATCAGCACTCGTTTATGGTGGGATACCGGCGTTGCTTCTAACTTTTAAGCTAACTTTTTAGCAATTATTGGGAAATACCCCTTTACAAGTTTTGTAGGGGGGTATTTCTTTTTAGTGATATTTATTTTTTATGTATTTTCTTAATGGCCTTAAAGTTAATTAGTTGACTGCATAAACTCATCCTAATGGCGTTATGAATTTACAACCTCTTGATATTGGAATTGTAATCGGCTATCTGGTACTTACCCTGCTGATTGGTTTTTTGATATCTAAACGTGCCAGTAAAGATCTTGATTCTTATTTTTTAGGCGGACGAAGGATTCCATGGTATATTCTTGGAATATCCAATGCTTCCGGTATGTTTGATATTACCGGAACAATGTGGTTTGTTTCTATTCTATTTGTCTATGGACTGAAGGGTGCCTGGCTGGCCTGGATCTGGCCTATCTGGAATCAGATTTTCTTTATGATTTTTCTGGCCGCCTGGTTACGCCGTTCCAAAGTAATGACTGGTGCTGAATGGCTGAAAACAAGATTTGGTGAGGATCGCGGAGGCAGATTATCTCACATTATTGTTGTTGTTTTTGCAATCATCAGTGTGATTGGTTTTATAGCGTACACTTTTGCAGGTATAGGAAAGTTTGCAACCTCTTTTTTCCCCTGGGACCTGACTACCTATATCGGTTCTTTGGCAATCTCCTCTGAAAATATGTATGCACTTCTGATAATGGGTTTTACAACCTTGTATGCCATTAAAGGAGGGATGTACAGTGTGGTGGCCACCGAGATTATGCAATACCTGGTTATGACAGTTTCATGCTTTATTGTCGGCGTTATCGCGATGAATCTGGTTACTCCCGCTCAATTGGATGCCGTAATTCCCGAAGGTTGGAAAGACTTGTTTTTTGGATGGAGACTTGACCTCGACTGGAGTAATTTAATCCCTTCTGTTAAAAGTAAAATTTCGGCCGATGGGTATGAGTTTTTTTCGATTATTTTTATGATCATCGTTTTTAAGGGTATTCTTGTAAGTATAGCAGGACCCGTTCCCAATTATGATATGCAGCGCATTCTTGCGACAAAAAGCCCAAAGGACGCTGCACGTATGACCGGTTTTACATCGCTTGTACTCTTTATCCCCCGCTTTTTTATGGTCGCAGGTATTACCGTACTTGTACTCGTCTATTTTAGTCCGAAATTAAATTCAATGGGGCCAAACATTGATTTCGAAATGGTTTTACCCTATGCCGTAAGTAATTTTATTCCTACCGGATTGCTTGGCATTTTGCTTGCCGGATTGATTGCCGCTTTTATGTCTACCTATGCCGCTTACGTGAATGCCGGTCCGGCATATATCGTAAACGATATTTATAAAAAATTCATTAATCCCAATGCCTCGAATAAAAAGTATATCCACATGAGTTACTGGGTTTCGCTCGTTGTGGTATTAATAGGCATTGTTTTTGGATTGTTTATTGAATCAATTGATTCAGCCACGAAATGGATCGTATCTTCACTGTATGGCGGGTATACAGCAGCCAATATGTTGAAATGGATTTGGTGGCGCTTCAACGGATATGGATATTTCTGGGGAATGCTGTCAGGGCTAGCAGCCTCATTATTTATTCCGCTTCTGTTTACTGATTCTTCTGCGCTGAGTACTTTCCCGATTATCCTTATTGTATCTTCAATAGGTTCCGTTGCCGGAAGTTTATTAACGGCACCTGATAATGAAGAGGTGTTAAAGAAATTCTATTCCACAGTACGTCCCTGGGGTTTCTGGAATCCAATTTATGAGAAAGTAAAGGCAGACCAACCGGATTTTCAGAAAAACAAAACATTTCAACGAGATTTACTAAACAGTCTCGTAGGTATTATCTGGCAAATGTCGATGGTTGTAATGCCCATTTATTTGGTCATACGGGAATATCAGTCATTGGTTGTTGCAGCATGTGTTTTCGGGATTACAACATTTCTGTTGAAAATTTACTGGTACGACAAATTGGAGGACTAGTTTCTGTAATTATCAACAAATAATATTTAAACATCTTTTCTCTTGATTATTCTCCTTGAACAGATGTTTAAGTAATTGTCTATTAATAATGTTCTCCATCAGATGACGGATCAAGGAACATTTTATAGATTTGCAATGCTTTAGCAAAATATAATTACGACAATAAATCTTTCCGGTTACTTAATTTAACTTTCTCAGCTAAAAGGATTGAGATATTTCAATGTGGTTTTTAAAAAGAAATAAATTTATCTAAAACCATCCTGAAACGAAATTTCCCCTTATTTCATTACAGTTGAGTTGTGTTTTTTTGAATTAATTTATCACCCTTGCCATTTGTCTTTATTTTTATTTTCCAATTAACCGATTAATGGTCGGTTAATTGGAGATTAATTTGTATATTTGGACTTAACGATTAATTTTCTAACCCAACAAGGCGTTGTATATGAAAAATCAGTCAGTAGTGCTTGCAGGGCTGGTTTTATTGCTCTTGTTTTCCAACAAGGCATTCTCGCAGAATCTGTACCATGCAGGTCTGCTTTTTACTGCAGCTCCACAAGCAAAGGAACAGAGAACCTCATTGGATCTTACTCCGGATTCTCCGATTACTGTCAGAAATAAATTTCATCTGGAGTTTGATTTCGCCATCTGGGGTCGTGACCAATTTGGTTATATTTTCAGGGTCTTCGACAAGCAACACCACAATATTGATCTTGTTTATATTCCCAAGAGCAGTACTCTGGCGGTTTTGAAGCTCGTGATTAATGGCAAGCCCACACGAATAAATCTCGCCCTTAATGAAAAAGAACTGATCAGGAACAACTGGCTGCATCTCATTTTGACGTTCGATCTGGCAAATGGAAAAGTTGAATGCAAATTGGGCGATTCTAATTTTACAGACGATAACATCGATTTGACAGGATTCCGGAGGCTTAATTTTTCTTTTGGTGCCAACCGGTCTATTTATTTTCCGACAACGGATGTTCCTAACATGGCCATCCGGAATATCCGGATTACCGATGACAAAAACAAGCAACGCCATAATTGGTTGCTTAACGAGTCAGAAGGTGTGACAGCATCTGATCTGGTAGGTAATTTTACCGCTCATATTGCAAATCCTTACTGGCTTATTAATAATCACTTTTTTTGGACAAAAAAAGGAGAATTGAAATTGGAGGCCTCCTCTGGAGTAGCCTGCGATACCATGCAAAACCGTATAGTTTTCGTCGGTAAAAATAAAATTGTTTCTTACGATATTGTATCATCCGAAAAGAGCGAACAACAGGTCAGCAATACCAAGCCTTCCAACCTTAAATCCGAATCATATTATTATTCTTTTCCTGATAAAAAAATTTATTGTATTGGCCCGATACCAAATCAGGTTAGTGTTTTTAATGAAGCAAATAATGAATGGGGGAAAGGTGCGGTTGGTACCGAAAATTCCCAATGTATCAATTCAACTTTTTTCATGAATGATCAGGAAGGGTCTGTTTTCTCTATCGGAGGTTACCGTAATTACAGATATTTTGATATTTTAATGCGTTACAATTTTCAGGATAAAAGCTGGAATCAGGTTTTACTTCAAGGCGACAAACTGGCGCCCCGTTCCTATGCTTCGGTAACTAAAACCAGATTGCCGGGTGAATATTTTATTTTTGGCGGTTACGGTAATGCTTCCGGCCAGCAGGAACTTGGACCACAATGTCTCTACGATCTTTACCGCCTTAACTTAAACACTTCAGTGTTGGAGAAAATGTGGAATATGGAGAGTGTTTCCGAAAATTTTATACCAATGGGGTCAACAACAGCCGCAGATCACGATCCGGCATTGTATGTTCTTGGATTTCCTCCATTTTTAAACGGTACCTATCTTAAGCTTTATCGGATTTCGCTCGAAAAACCCGGATATTCAGTTGTAAGCGATACCATTCATTTTTATTTTGACGAGGAGAGGTCTAAAGCATCCCTTTTCTTCTTTAGAAAAACGCAGGAGTTTTTTGCCGTCATCAAGACTCAGATGGGCAGAGATTCTGTTAATTATAAAATATTTTCCCTGAATTATCCTCCGGTTAACCGTTCTATGATAACGGTTGCCTTTAAAACTGTTTTGTTGAATCAAATTAGCTGGATTACAGCAATATATTGGATGATTGGAATACTTTCTTCGATATTGATTTTTGTGCTTGTTATACTGTTAAGAAGACTTCACCTTGCGGAAGAAAGCCTCGAGGAAGACCGTAAGATGGATTCAATAGCTGACAGAAGAACACCAATAAAAAATGAGCATCCGGAAACAAAGATTAAAATAGAACTTCCGCAAAAAAATGCCATTTATTTGTTTGGAGATTTCCGGGTTTATGACAATGAGGGTGTTGATATTAGTCATCAGTTCTCAGCCAAGCTAAGGCAATTGTTTTTGTCTATACTTTTCATGGGAACGGATGACAGAGGGGTCACAAATGAAAAATTAAATTCCATTCACTGGATGTATCATTCTCCCCAAAGTGCTAAAAACAACCGTAATGTGAACATCAAAAAACTTAGGGATTTGTTAAGCAGTTTGAAAGGAGTTCAAGTCATCCATACCGAAGGAAGCTGGATGTTGAAATTAAGTACTGAAGTTTTTTGCGATTATCACTTTTTGGTCAAAAGGATGAAAGGAAATTACCAGCAACTGTCACGGGAGGAATTTGAAAAAATAATACTTATTCTGTCAGAAGGAATATTTGTTGCAGATGAAAGAACCCCATGGCTTGAACCATTCAATAGTCATTTTCTGACATCATTGCTGGATTATCTGTTTTTACTGACCAATTCGTTCGAAAAAGATAAGAACCCCGAAGCTATTCATCGGCTTGCTGATTTAATATTAAAATCTGATCCTTTGAATGAAGAAGCTTTTAAATTAAAAATTGAAGCTTTAGTCAAGCAAAAAAATCATAATCAGGCATTCTTTGATTATGAATATTTTACTAAAGGGTATGAAAAGATGTACGGGATTTCATTTCCGATTAGTTTCAAATCGTTTATCCGTAAAGATGATTAGCAAGTTGCTGAAATAGCCAATTAAGATTGAAATTCGAATCAGGAGTGTCCTTTCCTCCTATCGCTGTTATATCTTATGATTGGAAATGCATATCTTTGCAGCCTATGAGTATTCAGCTGAAATTTCTGCCTCTTCTTGCTATCTGCTTTATAACCGGATTTGCCTATTCTCAAAGCAAGAATCCAGGTGGAATAACTTCCGGTCAAAATCCGGGCAAGAGTGACTATGATTCTCCGGAGAAAAAAGCAGATCAGAAGAAGGATACCATTGTCTTTAAGATGAAGGCCTTTCAATTGCAGAATGGATATTCTCAATTGATTGATTCCAAATTGGATACTGTATTCTCCGATTTTCAGACGTATAACCCGGCATTGAAAAAATCAATGTCTGTTCAAACGCTCGGAAATCTCGGAACATCGGTTCAAAGCAACGACTTTTTTGATCGTTCGTTCGATTCAAATGAATTTTTATTTCTTCAAAATTATCAGCTATACGGAACCTGGCCTAAGGATATCAGATTTTATAACACGACTAAACCATTCACATTACTTGAATATGGACAATGGTTCAGCAATAAACCAAAAGGAGAATCGTGGCTGAGAGTTTTTCAAACCCAGAATATTAACCCTTCGCTGAATTTTGGTTTCTCCTATAATTCTATCTCTTCGCAAGGAAAATACCTAAGCCAGGAAGCGAAAGATAATAGTCTCAATTTTTTCGGAAGCTACAACATCGACAGATACGATTTGTGGTTTATAGTCGGGAAGAATAAATTTAAAAACCAGGAGAACGGTGGTTTACTTTTCCCGACAGATATTGAAAATCCTGATCTCAAACCTGAAAATCTTCCCGTTTGGTTTGAAGGTGCATCAGCCGAAACGAAAAATTCATTCGGCGTAATCTCGCATCAGTATAAGTTTGGTAAGTGGATCAAACAAGAAGACAAGAAGGAGTCATTTCAGAAATTTATCCCTCGCTTTGCCATAATGCATACACTTGAATTCACAGATAATTCACGTTATTTTTCTGAAATTGAGCCCAATCCATATTTTGATTTCCCGGCTCCCAAGGGTAAAGTTTATTTTTATGGAAATGAGTCCGTTACCAATATTAAAGGGTCTAAAGGTACGGTTGCTCTTCCTTCAACTCAGGATAAATCGGGCATGAAACGGGTTACTAATTTGTTTTATATCAAAGCGATAGAGGCGACAGATCGTAAATATACCTTTGGAAAGCAGGCCTATATCGGTAATGATCTGATCAACGTGTACTATCCCCGGAAAGAACTGATTTATACACCGGGAATCCTTCAGCCACCTTTAGGACTTACCCAGTCTGAAAATTTAACCAATACATTTGTAGGGGGTTCCATCTACAGGACGAATGGGAAATTCTGGAATTGGAATACGACCGGAAGGTACTATATTCAGGGTCATAGGTTTGCGGATTTTGATGTGGAAGGGCAAATCGAAAAACCAATAAGAACATCAAAAGACACATCGTTTTTAAAGATTAATGTCAGCATGACAAATACCACTCCCGATTATTTTTATAACCACTTTTATTCCAATCATTTTCAATGGACAAATGATTTCAGTAAAATTTATGAGTTAAAACTGGGAGCTTTTTACAATAATCCTCACCAACGATTTAAAGCGGGATTTAAATATGCCATTGTTAATAATTTTATGTATTGGAATGAAACAGCCCTGCCGGCACAGGCAAATTCTGAATTCTCTGTTGCTCAGGTATTTATTGGCAAGGATTTTAAATTTGGAGGATTAAATATTCAGAATTCAGTTCAGTACCAAAAATCCACTTCCGAAAAATACATTCATATTCCGCAAGTTTCAACGCGTAATACAATTTTTATCGAAGGGCTGATTTCCAAAGTGCTCACCTTCCAACTCGGAGTCGATATGCGTTACGATACTGAATACTATGCCGACTACTACAATCCTGCAATGGGAACATTTTATGTGCAGCATAATGAGAAAATCGGGAATTACCCCTGGCTTGATGCCTTTATTAACCTGAAAATCAAGAGAACACGTTTTTATGTGAAATATACCAATATGGGTACTAAATTTATTAAAAACGGATATTATACAACTCCCGGCTATCCGGCACAAATTGCTTCGGCCTCTTTTGGCTTGTCATGGACTTTTTACGACTAGCTAATTATAATTGATTTATAGATTTCATTGAATTCAGAAATAATCATCGCCGTAGCACCCCAGATAAAAAGCCGGTCGATTTCATACCCCGGGACTTCAATTGAGCCATGACTGGTTTCGACCATTCTCAAATGATCTGAAGGATGCAGGTGTAATTTTTCAACGGGAATTTTAAATAATTCATCGACTTCCCTTTTATCAATCATAAATTGTGGAAGTACATCGCTCCATCCAAGAAATGGATTGATTTTAAAATTACTAACCTGGACATATAATGGGGTAAGCGCTCCGAGAATCTCGATCGTGTTTTTATCTGTACCGATTTCTTCAAAAGATTCGCGCAATGCGGTCTGGAATAACTCTTTATCAGAAGTCTCAAATTTTCCTCCCGGAAATGCAATTTGTCCTCCATGATGAGTCATTGACGAAGGGCGCCGAATTAAACACGTATTAATGAGGCCGTTAAAAGGGAAAAGCAACATCAATACACTGCTTTGAATTACAGGATTTATTTCACTGACCGGATATAATCCGCGCCCTTTTGGTAACATCCTGATATGGGCTTTCTCTCCTGGAAGTTCGCACTTCAGGGCTTCTGTCAGGCGGGTTTTAATAGTTATGTTATCTGAAGGCGACACTTTATTCAATTTTCATTCTCGTCTAGGCGGGATCTGATATCTCTGACATTCACCTGCATATAAGTTTTGCCCCGGTATTCGTTTTCAGTAACATTATAGCAAATATCGAAAGGAATTGACTTTTTGATCATCTCCATATGTTCAGATTGTGAAAATGCAATTCCTGAAAATACAGCAGAAGAACGATTGGCTTCCATTAGATCAAGCTTCAGATGTTCGTTGGTTTTCCCCACCAAACGACTCGTTCCATAGTCAAATACGTTTTCAGTCAGAAAAGTGGGCATCATATTGTGGGGGCCAAAGGGTTCAAACTGATTGAGTAATCTGAGAAATTTTGGGGACAGATCAGATAATGAAATTTTCGCGTCAATTTCAATGGTTTGTTTTTGTTGTTCTACAGAAATAGAGTCTCTGACAATCTGTTCGAACCGACGCGAAAACTCCGGTACGTTTTCAATTTTCATCGACAAACCGGCTGCATACATGTGTCCGCCATATGATTCGAGTAAGTCGGCACAGGCACTAATGGCTTCGTAAAGGTCAAATTCGCTGACAGATCTGGCCGATCCTGTGGCCAAACCGTTTGATTCAGTAAGCACGACTGTTGGCCTGTAATAATGTTCTGTCAATCGTGAGGCAACTATACCCACAACTCCTTTATGCCAATCGCGGTTGTATATGACCGTAGATACCCTTCCTTTGTAGAATTCGCTTTTTTCAATCATCTCCAACGCTTCCTGAGTAATATCACGGTCGAGCGTTTTCCTTATTTCATTGTACGAATTAATCTCTACTCCAAGATCATCCAGCTCTTTGGCATCTTCTGCAAGAAGGATTGCCACTGACTTTTTCCCATGCTCAATCCTGCCTGATGCATTTAATCTTGGACCTATCTTAAAGACAATATCGTTAATCCTGATTTCACCGGTTATTCCGGCATATTTAATGATGGTTTTAAGACCTGTAGATGGATTGGCATTCAATTTTTGTAAGCCGAAATACGCCAGGATACGATTTTCTCCGGTTACGGGAACAATATCCGACGCGATACTGACGACCACCAGATCCAGAAGCTCAAAAGCAACTTCTTCCGGAATTCCCTGATTCATGCAATACGCTTGAATTAGTTTAAAACCGACACCACATCCCGATAATTCCTTGAAAGGATAGTTGCAATCGGGTTGTTTGGGATCAAGAACAGCCACAGCATCCGGTATTATTTCGTCAGGGTTGTGATGGTCACAAATAATGAAATCTATTCCCAACTTTTTCGCGTAATCGATCTTATCTACCGCTTTGATGCCGCAGTCAAGAACAATGACTAACGAAATCTGGTGCTGATGCGCATAATCAATACTTAGCAGAGATATTCCATAACCCTCCATATACCGGTCAGGGATATAATATTCGATATTTGTAATCCTGCTTTTGAGAAACGAATACATAAGTGCAACAGAAGTTGTTCCATCAACATCATAGTCGCCGTAAATCATTATTTTCTCATTATTGTCTATCGCTTTTTTTATTCTAACCACCGCTTTATCCATATCCTTCATAAGGAAAGGATCGTGGAGATCTGTCAATTTAGGTCTAAAAAACGAACGGGCCTCCGAAAATGTTTTAATCCCGCGTTGTATAAGTAAGTTGGCAATCGCCATATCTACATTCAGCGCTGCAGACAGGTGTTTAAGGTCATTAATTTCAGCAGGATTCTTTATTCTCCACGATTTTTGCATACCAACTTCTTAATTGAGGCTTCTGTTCCAAATAATTTCCTCAAATATACTAAAAAGTAAACATTCCCAAAAGGATAACTTTTTGTACCTTTGCCGGGATTATTCGAAAAACAGAAGGTAAATATTTGAAATGAGCAATATAGATTTAAGTGAGCAGGAACTGATCCGTCGGGGTTCATTACAAAAACTCCGTGACCTCGGGATCAATCCATATCCGGCTAATGAATTCAAAATCAATACTACAGCGAATCAAATCCTTACGACTTTCGATGCTGGGATACCCAATCTTCAGGAGGTTGTATTCGCGGGCCGATTGATGAGCCAGCGCATAATGGGCAAAGCTTCTTTCGGAGAACTTCAGGACGAAACCGGTAGAATCCAGATTTATATCAGTCGCGATGAAATCTGTCCGGGCGAGGATAAAACCATGTATAACGAAGTATTTAAAAAACTACTCGATATCGGTGATATCATTGGCGTTTACGGATATGTTTTTATAACTCAGATGGGTGAGACAACTATCCATGTCAAGGAGTTTATCCTGTTAAGCAAGTCTATCAGACCCCTGCCCGTTGTGAAAGAGAAGGAAGGAAAAACATTCGATGCTTTTACCGATCCCGAACAACGTTATCGCCAGCGCTATCTTGATCTGATCGTCAATCCTCAGGTCAAAGAGGTTTTCCTCAAGCGGACCAGGATCATTAATCAGATGCGGGAGTTATTTAATGAACGCGGATATATCGAGGTGGAAACGCCCGTTTTGCAACCTATTCCCGGAGGTGCTTCTGCCCGGCCATTTATTACTCATCACAATGCACTCAATATTCCACTCTATCTTCGCGTAGCTAATGAATTGTATTTAAAGCGATTGATTGTGGGTGGTTTCGAGGGAGTTTACGAATTTTCCAAAGATTTTCGCAATGAAGGCATGGATCGTACTCACAATCCTGAATTCACGGTAATGGAGATCTATGTGGCTTATAAGGATTATAATTGGATGATGGATTTTACCGAAGAGATGATTGAACGTGTAGCACTTGCACTTCATGGTAAAACCTCCCTTGCTGTCGGAGATAAAGAAATTGATTTCAAACGACCGTTTAAGCGGATAACAATGTTTGATTCTATTAAAGAGCATACAGGTTTCGATATTGCGGAAATGGATGAAATTGCCCTTCGGGAAGTTTGCCAAAAGATTGGTGTCGAATGTGATACTACCATGGGAAAAGGGAAACTAATTGATGAGATCTTTGGCGAAAAATGTGAAGGACACTATATTCAACCTACATTTATTACCGATTACCCGGTTGAGATGTCGCCTTTATGCAAAAAACACCGCGACAATCCCGAACTGACAGAAAGGTTCGAACTAATGGTGAACGGGAAAGAACTTTGTAATGCTTATTCAGAGTTAAACGATCCGATTGACCAGCTTGACCGCTTTCAGGAGCAAATGCGGTTATCGGAAAAAGGGGATAACGAAGCTATGTTTATAGATATGGATTTTGTGCGTGCCCTGGAGTATGGTATGCCTCCAACATCAGGCATGGGTATCGGAATTGACAGGCTTACTATGTTGATGACCAATTCTGCATCTATTCAGGATGTTCTTCTCTTTCCCCAAATGAAACCTGAAAAAAGAGCCGAAGAAGATCCTGCTGAAAAATACCTTGAATTAGGAATTCCCGCCGAATGGGTAGAAGTTCTGATGAAAATGGGTTATAAAAAAGCAGTTCAGCTAAAAGAGGTGAAACCGGGTAAATTGTTCAATGATTTATGTGGTTTCAATAAAAAAAATCAACTTGGGTTGACAAACCCTGCAGCTAACGATGTTTCAAATTGGTTAAATTAATTTGCCAGTAAAATGACTGAAATAAGCGAAAAAAGCCGGGTAGCTATCATTGGAAGCGGAAGTTGGGCCACAGCGCTTGCCAAGATACTGAGCTATAATTTGCCTGAGCTAAACTGGTTCATACGAAAAGAGGAGAATATCGAGCTCTTTAAAAAATTCAGACATAATCCCAATTATCTCAGATCTGTGGAGTTTGAGATGTCGAGAATTAATTTCTATTCCGATATCAATGAAATTGTTGAAGACTCTGACATTCTGGTCTTTGTGACACCCTCCGCATTCCTGAAAGATACATTGAAACATCTCACTATCCCTATTGGAGAGCGTTATGTCGTTTCTGCCATCAAAGGAATTGTTCCTGATGATAACCTGGTGGTCGGTGAATTTTTTCATGAATTTTACGATGTTCCTTTCGATCAGTTTGCAGTTATTGCAGGACCTTGCCATGCCGAAGAAGTTGCCCGTGACCTGCTGTCCTACCTGACCATCGCCAGTCCGGATGTGAAGCGGGCCAGACAATTTGCTATGCTCCTTGAAAGTCCGTCGATTCGAACCCATATATCCGATGATATTTGGGGAACCGAATATTCCGCTGTGTTGAAAAATATTATGGCTATTGCATCAGGAATCTCCCATAGTCTCCGGTATGGTGATAATTTTCAGGCAGTACTGATGTCAAATGCGATTCAGGAAATTAAACGGTTTGTTGATACTGTCCACCCAATCACCCGCGATATCAAATCTTCGGCCTATTTAGGTGATCTTCTGGTAACCGGATACTCGCATTTTTCCCGTAACCGTGCTTTTGGAACAATGATCGGGAAAGGTTATACTGTGCGGTCAGCAATGCTGGAAATGGATATGATCGCAGAAGGCTATTATGCAACCAAATGTATCAAAGAACTTAATCTGCAGTACCATATTAATATGCCGATCACCGATTCGGTTTATAATATTATTTACGAAAATATCTCACCCGCAATTGAGATCCGATTATTAACTGAACATCTTCGTTAAATTATAATTTATGACAAATATTTCTTTGCAACTTGAAAAAGTTTACGATTTTATTTCAAATGATGAGATTGTATCTTATAAGAAAGCTGCTGAGCAACAGAATGTTGCATTACGTAATAGGACAGGTAAGGGAAGCGATTTCCTGGGATGGGTTGACCTTCCATCATCTATTTCTGATTCAGTTCTTGACGAAATAGAGAAAGTTGCACTAAAACTGCAATCCAAACATCTTGAGGTGTTTGTTGTGATTGGAATTGGTGGTTCATACCTTGGGAGCAAAGCCGTTATTGATGCGCTTTCGGATTCATTTTCACATATCAAAGGGAGTTTTGAATCTCCAATTGTACTTTTTGCCGGTCAAAATATCAGTGAAGACTATCTTTTTGAATTACGCGATCTTCTAGATAGCAAAGAATGGGCTTGCGCCATCATCTCAAAATCAGGAACAACCACCGAACCGGCCTTAGCTTTCAGACTGCTGAAACAAGATCTTGAGGAGCGATATGGCGTCGAAGAAGCCAGGAAAAGAATTATTGCAATCACAGACGGAGAGCGTGGTGCACTTTGCACCCTTGCAAAAGAGGAGGGATATAAAACTTTTGTGATCCCTGATGATATTGGCGGTCGTTATTCAGTTTTAACGCCGGTAGGATTGATTGCGATTGCTATTGCCGGATTCAATGTCCGCGAACTTGTCAGCGGTGCAAAATCCATGGAGATTGCTTGTGGTGCTGATGTTCCATTTGAAGAAAATATTGCTGCTCAATATGCTGCCACACGGAATGCCCTTTATAAAAAGGGGAAGAAAGTAGAGATTATGGTAAATTATAATCCAAAAT
>CAYHDA010000059.1:0-18245 GCA_964355145.1 uncultured Mariniphaga sp. | reverse complement strand
TTAAAAGAACCTGTTAAATTCCTATCCAAACATCTCCTGCATAACATTCATCAGCTGATCTTTTTGAATTGGTTTTGTAATGTGCGAATTGCACCCTGCTGCGAGCGCTTTTTCGTGATCACTTGAGAGGGCATAAGCTGTTTGCGCAATAATGATCACATCTTTATTAAATTGACGGATCCGGCGGGAGGCTTCATAACCGCTTATTTCAGGCAATTGTATATCCATCAGGATTAACTGAATATCCGGATTATTTTGGCACATATCAACTGCCTCTATTCCGTTTCTGGCAATTAAAATGTCATTGGTAAATTGTTTTATGAAACGTTTAATCAGTATTTCAGAGGTTTTGTCGTCTTCGACGATTAATGTTTTAATATTTTTAATCCGATTAATTGCTTCTTTAGTCATTTTGGAATTTTCATTTTCACTGATTGTATTTATTTTGTTATTGCTCTGAATGGTGAAATAAAAGGTTGATCCTTTTCCGGGTTCACTTTCCACCCAAATCTTTCCGCCCAGCATTTCTACGAAAGCTTTCGATATGGATAATCCCAGTCCTGATCCTTGAAAGGCTCTGGCATTGCCAATGTCGGCCTGAATAAAACGATCGAAAATCTCTTCCTGCTTGTTTTTGGGAATACCGATACCATTGTCTTTAACAAAAAATTGCAAAGATTCTGTATGCTTGTTCCCAGCCACATCATATCCAAATTCGATGGTTCCTTTATCGGAAAATTTGATGGCATTTTTAACCAGGTTAGTAAGAATGGCATATATTTTTTCCCTGTCGGTGGAAATAATGCATTCATTTACGGACAATGGTTTTTTTGCGATTAATTCCATTCCTTTAGTCGCAATTTCTTGTTTAAAGAAGGTGTAGATATAGTCGATTTGCTCGTTGATATCCGTTTCTGAAATGTAGACCTTCATTTGTCCCGATTCGACCTTTGATATTGTAATAATATCGTTGATAATATTGAGCATGCGTGTACCGCTCTTATTAATGATGTCGATATATTCGAGCTGTTCCTCACCCGTCAGCTTTGGTTCTTTTAATAATTCGGCAAAGCCAAGAATACCGTTCATCGGGGTACGTATTTCGTGGCTCATATTGGCCAGAAACGCCGATTTCAAGCGGTCGTTTTCTTCAGCAAGTAATTTGGCTTCAACTAATTCCTGTTCCAGTTTTTTACGTTCGGTAATATCTTGTGCAACACCTACCAAATATTTCAGGTTTCCCTTATCATCATAGGTCGATTCTCCGGATATAGCCAATATATTTCGGATTGAGTGATCGGGTAAAATAATTCGGTATTCTATTGGATTATTCGCTGCGAAATCAGCATTTTCAGGTAAAACGACATGCAAATCGTCCGGATGGATCACATTTTTAATCGCATCTCGGAGTTCTGTTGAGGAATTCTTCTTGTTTAAACCGAAAATCCGGTACATTTCATCCGACCAGATCACCTCTCCGGATTCAATATTCCATTTCCAGCTTCCCAAGCGTGCAATTTGTTGTGCCTGTTCTAAATCTGCCTCTGATTGAAGGATCTTTAGCTCGTCTCTCTTCCGCTTCTCATTTTCTTTCTTTAGGTCTTCGAGCAGATTAAGTGTGGCTTTATAGTTGTCCTT
Source organism: uncultured Mariniphaga sp. (assembly GCA_964355145.1). Classification (GTDB taxonomy): domain Bacteria; phylum Bacteroidota; class Bacteroidia; order Bacteroidales; family Prolixibacteraceae; genus JAAFHB01. Next base: position 16,607 of record CAYHDA010000059.1, on the reverse strand, counting down.
TAATTCTTTAGTCTGTTGGTTCACCATCTTTTTTAGCTGCTCATTATCGCTTGTCATTAAGAGATTGGCAGATTTTATTTTTATCATTGCATGTAACTGGGCGGCAAGCTCTATTTCATCGACTGGTTTGGAGAGAAACGCCTCTCCGCCGCATTCAAGGGCTTTAATGCGGCTCGGTCTGTCGCCTTTAACAGCCGTAATGAAAACTACCGGTATATTCTTTAATCTGTTGTCGGCTTTCAGGGCTTTACATACCTCATATCCATCCATTACAGGCATTAAAATATCGAGCAGGATGACATCAGGATTTTCAGCAGTGGCCAATTCCAGGCCTTCTCTTCCGCTTGTCGCCTTTAATACCACATATCCGGGATCGATTTCCTGGAGCAATGCACCCAAGATAACAAGGTTGTCAGGATTGTCATCGACAGACAGGATCTTAATTATTCTATTTTCCATAAAGTACGCTCTTGATCGTTTTGAAAAACATTTTGTCATCGATAGGTTTCGGAATGAAGGCATCGAGACCATAAGCCAGAAGGACCTCGCGATCGGCAGTCATCGTGCTGGCAGTAAGTGCAATAATAGGGATGTGCTGCAATTTGATGTTATTTCGTATCGCATTAAATGCTTCGATCCCATCGATAATCGGGAGTGCAATGTCCATTAATATCAGATTTGGCTTGTGTTTATTTGCCATTTCGATCCCCTCCTGACCATTCACCGCTTCCAATATGGTGTAATTATTTCCAAGAATTGCTTTAACTGTAATCATATTATCAGGATTGTCCTCTACAACCAGGATCACCGGATTACCTTCTATAATTTGTAGCTCGCGCGGTAGATTTCCTGCATTATCTATAGTAAAAATTTGTTCGGCAGCTGGGTTATAATCTGAATTGGACTCCATCAGGGAAATAGCTGTAGCGGCATCATATTTCGCAGGCAGGGTGAGTGTAAAGATGGAGCCTTTTTCAGGTGAACTCGTCACTTCAACAATTCCCCCGAGCAGGTTGGCATACTTTTGGGCAATGGAAAGCCCCAATCCGGAACCGCCAAACCTTCGTGAGGTAGATCCATCGGCCTGCCTGAACTGATCGAAAATATATGGCAGATGGTCTTCGGATATGCCTATACCGGTGTCTGTAACTGTAACCGCGATTTTATCTCCGTTTTGAAAAGCGGTGATCTCCACTTTACCATTTTCGGTAAACTTGACAGCATTGCTGATGAGGTTTTGCAGGATATGATGGCATTTATCCATATCGCTGGTAATGTTTATTTCGGAACTGCTTCCCGTATGGAACAAGCCAATATTTTGGTTTTTTGCAATTGGTTCGATCATGTTTACAATGTCGGCAATCACTGCGTTAATATTAAAACCCGAAATTTCGACCTCTTCGCGTCCCGATTCAATGCGCGAAATATCAAGAATATCATTAATCAGCGCCAACAAAAGCTTCCCGTTCCGTTCAATCACTTCCAGATAGCTAAGTTCTTCAGCAGAAATCTTTTCAGCCAAACGACGATTAAGAACACCTGTGAGCGCGATCACCGAATTAAGCGGTGTGCGCAGTTCATGACTCATGTTTGAAAGAAAATTGGTTTTAAGCTGGTTGGCTTTGTTTAACTGTTTTTTTTGTTCTTCGAGTTCGACATTTCGTCCGATTAAAACCGACGATTGATAAGCTAAAGTTTTTTTCTGACCTTCAAGTTCATTCCGCTGATACAGCAGTTTCTCTGTTAGTTTTTCCGCATTGCGATAAGCCAATACTCCCTCTATTCGTAAACACAGGAAATCCTGGACACTGGTTAATAGCCGAATTGAATGGCTGCTATAGTTATAAATGCCGGCTAGCGAAATAATAGCAATAACTTCCTCATTGATCACAACAGGGATTGTGATGATCTCGGATGGGATAAATTGTCCGCTAACCGTTGAAAAAACAAAGCGGGTATCTCCGGGAATATTTTTGATGTGCTGGATTTTATGAGAAGTCAGGGCAGCTCCAAATTCGCCTTCGAAGTCATTGGCTGAAAACGATTTTCTGGCAATCTGATCAGCCCCGGTTGACCCGAAATATTCAAAAGTATCTTTATCGTCATTTAGCAGAAAAACGGCTGCAATTTGTGAGCCGGTATTCAAAACAAGACCGTTAAGCATGGTGCGGAAGAATTTTTCAGCATCGTATTCACTGAGCAGTAAGCTTACAAAGTTTACTATTTTTTCATTTAAATTGATGCTCTCTTCAATTCGATCGGCCAAAAGGTTAAAGGATGATGACAATTCACCAAACTCATTTTTAGACGAATACATTGATCTGGCCTCCATATTGCCGTTATGAAATCGTTTTGTGGCTATAATCAGCTCGTCTAACGGGAAACGGATGTTTCGCATTAGAATGTAGTTAATAAGCAGCGTAAGCAATAAAATGACCGCTACAAAAAAGATTAACCGGCTCCTTAATTCATTTTTCATTTTTGCCGATGTGTCATAAAGCTCCTGGGCTTTGTTGCTGGCAAAAAGATCTATAACATCTATTGCAGACTTCACCCGGGCGCAATCCTGCATGATTAATCCGGCCGGACGGATGTGTTCCTTCCCTTTGTTTAACTGTCCGGACAATTCCGCACTGCTGAGTTGTTTGATATTTGTTTCCAGTATTGTGAAGGCATTGTTTAAAATTTCTATATCTGCGGAAGGACCTAAATATTTATTTCTAAGAATATCGAATTTTAAATCGGTATTAGCAATAGTCAAGTCTATGGTTTGAATGGCTAATTGTTTGTCTGTATCATTTTCAGCAAGTATAAGTTTCTGGAAAGCCAGTTGAAAGTCTTTGATATTTAGATCTATATCACTTATGGCTCTTCTTACTTGCAGAGGATGGTTGAATAGTATTTCTCCCTGTGCCTGAATTTGATTGGTTTGCCGAATGGCGGTTATACCCAAAAAAATGACGAGCACCAGCATCATCAAAAAGGCTGCCATGAGCTGTATTCCGATTTTTAAATCTTTTAGGTTCATTGCTTTTTGTTTTTAATTATTCTACGATAACATATTTTGCTTTCTGCCCCGATTGGGTGAGCAGTTCGTTGATTTCTTTTTTCAATTCAATCATAGTGAGTTCGCGATTGACAGTGAGCCGCTGAAATTGTTCCAATTCAGTTATTTTCCCCCTTAACTCCTCTTCACTTTGCTTGTGGCTGGTGATGTTGAAGCAATGGCCGATGTAGCCAATAAATTCACCGCCAAGGTTGTAATTTGGTTTCCCCATATCTAACAACCAATGGTATTGGCCGCTCACATGATGCAGCCGGTATTCCATTTCGAATGCCTTGCGTTGATCGAAGGAAGTCGCATAAATATCCATACAGCGTTCGAGATCATCCGGATGAACGCCTTCTGTCCAGCCATTTCCAATCTCTTGTTCAAGCGTACGACCGGTAAATTTCAACCAGACATCGTTAAAATAATTGCATAACTTATCGGTTCCTGCTCTCCATATCAATGCGGGGCCTGCATTGGCAAGATTGTGGTATTGTATTTCGTTTTCGAGTAGTTCGGCTTCCGATTTTTTACGATCGGTGATTTCCAGATGAATTCCTGACATGATCTGCGGCTTGCCATCTTTTGTCCAGGTGGTAACTTTACCTTTATCCATAACCCAGATCCATTGACCATTTTTATGTCGCATACGTGCTTCGCATTCATATCCGGCAGTTTCACCGCTAAAGTGTTTTTTTAGTAAATGATCTGAATAAATAAGATCCTCCGGATGGACAAACCGGATCCAGGTTTCAATTGACAAAGGCGAAATTTCTTCCAGGGTATAGCCAATGATGTTGGCCCAGCGCTCATTAAATGTAGTTTCGCCTGTTTGTACATTCCACTCCCATATACCGGAGTTGGTTCCGGATATTATGCGCTCAAGATATTCTTCTTTCAGCATCATCTTCTGCTCAGCTTGCTTGCTGCGAGTGATATCAGTGGCTACAATAAGGGCATTTGCTCTCCGGTTATCGAGTTTTCCGGTCAGGTTGACCTCCTTCGGATCGTTACCATGTGTAATTAGTGTTACCTCACAACTATCATTGGTATTAAGTTCAAATATCTTCCCCATAAACAAGTTGAAGGATGGTCTTGTATCGACAGAAACGAAGTGTCCAAAATGACTGTTGATCAGTCGTTTTTTTTCATTGTTCAACAGCTGGGCTCCGCTGTGATTAAGCTCAATTATATTGTAGTCTTTTGAAAGTGAAAAATAACCCGAAGGGGCATTGTCGTATAATTCGGAATATTTCAGCGAAGCATTTTCTGCATCTTCTTTTGCGAGAATCAGTTCTTCGTTCTGCATTTCCAGCTCTATCTGATTTACTTCCAGTTCATGCAAGAGCTTTAGAAAATCGACTTCAGATCTGCTTGAGGGCGCTGGAGTTAAGGGGATGACAGATTGAGCCGCCTTATTTTTCAACAATTCCTCGGCTAGTTGTCGCAGTAATGCAGCTTTAGATTCAGTTCCTTTATTCATAATTTTAAATGTATTTCGGTAACGTAAACCGGAAAGTACTTCCCTTATCCACCTTGCTTTCTATCAGGATTTTTCCACCGTGCCGTTCGATAAAATCCTTACAGATGATCAAACCCAGACCTGTACTTGATTCCCCTTCCGTACCTTTTCGGTTTATCTGGCTATCAAGCATAAAAAGATGATCGATGATTGTTTGATCCATTCCTATCCCAGTATCCGTTATCGATATTTCAACCAGGTTATCGGATAACGGAACCGCCGCGATGGTGACCCGGCCTTGTGGCGGAGTAAATTTTATCGCATTATATACCAGATTGCGCATCATGCTCTCGAACATTTGAGAATCAGCCATTACCGAAAGATCCTCCGGAATATCAACGCTTAACACAATCATTTTCTTATCGGCAGTATCCTGAATCAACTCAATAATCTCTTCAATTCTTTTCGTTAGGTTTAATCTTACAGGCTTGAAATTGTTTCCGCTTCGTTGCAGCTGCGACCACTCCAGAAGGTTTTCGAGGAGGTAAAAAAGTTTATTCGCCGAGGCTCTCATATTCATCGCGATCTTCTGAATCTTTTCTAGCGGAAGGTTTAGCAGATCTTCTCCCATCGATGATGAAAATCCTAAAAGCGTCTGAAACGGGCTCAGCAGATCGTGGGCAATGACAGAAAAGAATTTGTCTTTTTCAGAATTAAGCTTTTGCAGATCTTCATTTTTTTGGTTGATTACTGCCTCCGCTTTTTTCCGTTCTGTAATATCCGCAACAAAAATAATTACTGCAGGTTCACCCTCCCATTCAGTTTTTGCCCCACTTAACTCGAAATATCTTAGGCTATTATCCTTTTTATATATTCTGATATGATACTGATTTTCGGCAGGCTCGCCATTGATACGTTTTAGAAAATTGTTTGCTACAAACTCCCTGTCGTCGGGATGAACAATTTCCATAATGTGCAAAGTCAAAAGCTCTGCTTCGGAATAACCGGTTAATTCCATACTCATGGGATTAACGAATTTAAAATTAGTACCCTGGGCAACCAGAATTCCTTCCTGTGCCGTTTCGAACAAAAGACGGTACTTCAGCTCGCTTTCCTGCAGTTTTTTCTCAAGTACTTTTCGTTCTGTGATATCTATAGAGAAACCGGCCAGCAAGTTCTGACCATTCCGGAAAATTGGAAATTTTATGGAAGAATAAATATGTCCGTTAAAAGTCTCCTCTATCTCAATAGTTTTTCCATCAGCAACAACTGCCTGGTCATCGGCGGTAATTGAAGCAGCAAGTTCGGCAGGGAACAGTTCAAACATCGATTTGCCAACCATTTCAGACCCCGGAATTCCGATCATATCACGATAGTTATCGCTGGCTTTCAGTGTGCGGCTTTCGGTTGAAGTTACTTCCTTTATAAAGGCGTAAATTGGGGAGTGGTGCATAAACAAGGCGAACAGCTCATTGTTTTTCTGTAGCTCTTCTTCTGCCTGCTTTCGCATTATTGCCTCTCCCAGATATATTGCCTTTCCTTCGAGGCAATCAATCATATCGATTGTAAAGCAGCCTTTGCGATGGTCGTTGAACTGGATCAGTCCAACATTTTTGTCTTTGGTGCGGATAGGGATTAATGCGACAGAAGCATAGCCCTGATGTATACACTGATTGCGGGGATGAAACCGAAGATCGTCGCCCGGAAGAATTTCGAGAAAAGGAATTGAATCGTTCGTCCAGATACTTCCACCCACAGTGACGAGCGGATTTCCAGGATCTGTTTTGCCCGAAATAACCAAGCCACAGGTACATTCGAGTTTGATGTTGCCGCATTCATCACGGCAAAGCCCCCCGGCTTTAGTGCGCCCTACAAGCGTATTTTCGGTTGAAAGAAAATCGGGAGAAAAACCATTCTGTGCAAAATAAGGGAAGTCGTCGCCCTGCTGAAGGCGAATGCCAATCGCATCGAACCCGGTTCTGTTCTTTAAACAATTGATCACACGATGGACGGAAACCTTCAAATCTCCCGATTCGTTTAATATTTGAATTATTTCGTGGTTAATCTCCCGGAATATTGCTGCTTGCTTTTCCTCGGTAATATCGCGCGAAACTCCGTCAACTCTTACAATCGTATTGTTCTTGTCGTAGATAACTTTGCTTTTATCATTAATCCATACAATACTTCCGTCGGGTCTCACGATACGGCATTCCCTGACAGCACTTCCTTTGGCAAGTAATTGATTCAACGCCTTGTCTGAGATGTGCCGGTCATCTGGATGCACCATCGTCTCCCATAAGGAGGGATTCTTTATGAAATCCTTTAACGGAGTTCCATATAATTGTTCTACTGAAGGACTGATATAATTTACTTTCATCTCAGGCCATGACAAAGACCAAACCACATCCGAAATTTCGTTTAAAATGCTATCGCGGTCTTGCTCACTCTGCCGGAGGGCATCTTCAGTTCGTTTGTGATCCGAGATATCGACAACTGTCAGCAGGCATTGATCTTCATCCTCGGTAAGAATGCCGGTAACAAATAAATGCACCGGCAAAAAACCATCCTGTGCAAGGGTGAGTTCACAGGTTTGTGCGACTTTGCCGGAAAAAACGTTATTCAGAAAAAAAATGAAGAGGGGTATGTTATTTTCTGACAGCAAGAATTGGAACAAACGGTTTTTAAGCAATGAGCGTTCCTTGGATAGCATTTTTGCACCGGTGAGGTTCATTTCGACTATCCGTCCTTCTTTTGATAGTGTAAAATAGCCTGATGGGGCGAATTCGTATAATTCGGTATATTTTTTTGCAATTTGGTCTGCCTTTTCCTTGCAAATTCGTGCCTGATTGATGGTACGGGTGAGTTCTTCATTTTGCATCTTCAGCTCTATTTGATGTACTTCCAGCTCTTGCAGAAGTTTTATCAATTCGGCTTCAGATGGGTTTGCAGGCAGACCGGTTGATGGGTTTGCGAGTTTAAAGGCTGCAGGATTAATAAGGTGATTGTCAGATAGCTTTTCTGGCTGATCAGCATAGATATATTTAGATTTAAGGTCACTAAATGAATCAGAAATGCCCCTTTTGGTCATTAATTTTTCCGCCTTCTGGCGAAGGATAGCTTTTACTGATTTGATATTCTTTCCCATGATATATTAATAATCATTTGCAAATCTAAAGGAGCGAAGTCGATGTTTTTCTACATCAAATCGCCCAAAGGCCCAAGATTAATATTTAAATCCCTGTCGGTAAGGTTAAAATGTTTTTTCAGTTCTTCCATTTTCATCTCCAGTTTCATAAGCGTTTCACCTAATCTTTCGATCTCTTCATCAGTCAGTGATCCACCATCAACTCTTCGCATTGCCTGCTTCTCAACCAATTTCCGGATAAGCTCAACCAAAGTTAATACCAGTTTTGCCAGGCCTGAATCGGCATTCGCAGGAGTAAGGTTCAGCTTTGAGTTCTCGATGCTGGTCAGTTTCCCCATCTCTTCCGAAAGTTCATCCAACGACCCGGTATTAAAAAGTATTTTATTTTCGCTCATAAATATTTTCTACTTTATAGTGGTTTCGACAAAATTATAGGGAGGCCACGGTCCGGTTAATACAAAATTCAGCTCTGAATAGTTGTTTTGAAACGCTTTAATTTCAGCTATCAATTGCTCTTTATGTTCTTTTTTTAGTAAGATAACCGCATCAATAATCGTGGTAGGAGTGAGCATTTTCTTAAATTTACTCACCGCATTCAATCCGTTAAGGTGGTCTGTCAACCCATCAATAACTGAATCGACATGAGTTACCAGCAATTCTTCAAGTCTGTGTGTTTTTAATTTTTGATTCACATAATCTCTGAAGATTGAATTTTTAATTTCAGGCAAAGGACTAGCGCTGGCCTTTGGTTCTGTTTCTGAATTTGCAATCAGTGTTTCCATTAGTTTTTCCGAATCACAAAATACCTTAAGACCAAACTCGACTTTATCTTCAACTTTCTGAAGATTTTTCTGAATTTCGATGTCGTTTCTTTCGAGCATTTGAAGTATCGCATCCGGTGATTCCAGAACGGATCCGAATCGCATAGGAAGCAGGGTAAATTGTTGTGCTAATATATCAATTATGCCGGCAAATACCAAGGCATTGGTTTTATCTGCAATGATATCGGTCCGGTTTAAGTCGCTGACAACTGCTGAAATCTCGTTAAAAGTAACAGCATACAAGTCAGCTCCCGAAAGACCTTTTATCTCTTTCAAGAGATGATTCAGCTTTCCGGGATCCTTTTTTACCGATATTAATGTATATATTAAGCTTTCCATGATAAATCAAATTGTTTCTGTAAGCCGCACACCTCAGTATTTCTTGTTTTAGACGTGTTTTAGTCCGGTCTCTCCATCTCTTTAATGGCCTTTCCGGCTTTTAATTGCTCCATAGTTTCAACAGAACTCAACAATAATTTTATGCCCAGATAGACCAGATCGACATCGGCTACTGATATAACGACATCGCCTGTCAGAATAACTCCTTTATTTAGTACTCTGTCAAGCAACTCAAGAATAGTGATGTCTTTTGACTGATCGATTACATTATTATTGTTCATTTTTGCTTTTCTTTGATTACGATAAAACTAAATGGCGGCCACGGACCCGTAGATTCGATAAAAAAACCATAGTTTCCATCTCTTTCACTCAGGGTTTTTACTGTATTTTTAAAATCAGCGACTAAATTTTTCTTCACCAGAAAAGTGGCATTCAGGATCATTGTGTCTTCTCTTCCGGTAAATTCTTTCGGCAACAGGTTATTCAGATTTGTTGATTCGCTATGCTTTGTACATTCATCGTAATATTGTTGTCCGTAGGTTTCACAAATCCGGTTGATCTCTTGCTCAATAAGGTCTGTTTTTTTTCTTCTTAGAAGATACGCTTTCCCGGGCGAACTTGCCATGATTTGTTTTTCAAGTTCCGCGGCTTCTGCACTTAATTCATCAATTTGTTCACTCAGGGCATTCCTGTCGCTGTAGATTTTTACCGACCACTCTTCTTTTCCTTCAATATTTTTGAAGTTTTCGGCCAGCGAATCGGTGTAATCAGTAATGAATTTCTTCAGACTGTCCTCGGTTTTGAAAATAGTCCCGAACTTAAAAGGGATGGCAGTGTGTTGCTCACTGATTTTATTAATCACTTCCACATGCTGTCGTGCATTGGTTTCGAGCCATTGAAAATCTGATAGATTTTTTTTGAAGTTTTCCTCCGAAAATTCACTCTCATAAACATCTTTCATGATCGCGAAAACTCCCCCGGACTCAATCGGGCGTAAACCGGTGGATTCAGTTATGCCGGAGAGATCGGGCAATCTGTCTGCCAGACAATACACATAAATCAGATTATTTGTCATGACTCAAATTTATTAAACCTGTTATTCTGAAGTTACATCCAGCCCTTCAAATGAATTAAGCCGTTCGAAGGCGGTTATTTCGAGGTTGTCATCCATTTTAATGGAGTAAAAAAGCCTCACTTGTTTAGGGGGCAGATTCATTGATTTCAAAAATGAATCGTCTTCATATACCTCAGCCACAGCACTCCACGTCTCCTGTGTCTTGCCTATTTTTATGACAGTTACGTCGTAGCACTTAATGTTCTCTTTCAGAAACTTAACTACTTCTTTTTTAACTTGAATAATATTGCTCATTGTTTGTCCTCCTTTATGATGATATATTTAGTTATTATTATTTATCTAAGATTTGCCTTTAAAAAATTATCAATGTTCAATGTTCAATGTTCAATTATCAATGTTCAATGTTCAGATTTTGCATTTTCACGCAAACCCGGCGGGTTTGTATGTTTATAGGAACAAAATGCATCCTGAAAACATACGACTCCGGCCGGAGTCGAACCTTTTATCTTCATCGTTTTTCTATAAACATTCGACCTCCCGGAGGTCATCAGTTTTGTATGCGAAACACAATTTCTAATTTCTTCAGCTGGCGAATCAATGTTCAAATTTTGCATTTTCAATCAACCCCGCTGGGTTTGAAATCATTTATTAATAGCGCTCTTCAGCATTTTAATGTACCACTTCATTTCAATCCTCTCAAACAAGCTATTTATTCGCCTTTTCATCACGGATGTTTCCCAGTAATTTTAATAATTCATCTTCCCGCCGGTCGTATTCCTCTTCGTCGATCTCATCCATTTCGAATTTCAACTGAAGCGACATCAGCCTTTCTTTGATCGAACCTTCATCTGATGTTTCTTTTTCGATTACCTCGTTGATTTTTTCGGCAATGAAAATAACTCCTTTTAAAGGTGCAAGAAGCAAATCATCAATTAAGAACATATTAGACTCCTTTCGTATTAATTACAAGATTTACAAAATTATAGGGTGGCAACGTTCCAACATATTTAAAGATCATAAAGCGCCCGAATTGCTCATCTAAATCGTTCACAACTTTGTCAAACGCAGGTTCGACGTTGTTTTTGATTAAAAAAGCGGCGTTAAGGATCATCATCTCCCCATAGTTATCGTTAATTTTTACATCGTCGGCCAACGGACTTAAAGCATCGAGGATAATGTTTTTGTAATTGCTTGTCTCCTTTTTGAGCGCTTCAGCAACCATTTCCCCTATTTTCATTCGCTGATAGTGGGTTTTATCGACAGGCAAATGGATCAGCTTATCCCTGAGAGACCTGATATCATCATATTTTTCGAGGATACTTTCATATATTGGAGCTTCCTGTGCCAGTACTTTGAGACCGAGTTCCTTCTTGCCTTCCATCTTGGTGAGCATCTCATCGAATTTCTGATAGTCTTTTTCGATGATTCTCAACACTCCTGCATCATCGCTGTGCTCCGAAATAGTCGAAAACCGAACGGGCAGAACAGTAAATTGTTTCATAATTTCTTCCAGCACTTTTTCATGGCAAATCATATTCACCCTTCGCGCTTCGTAAATCATGACAGGTGAATTACTTACAATGGCAGTAATTCCTTTATGACAGATCCCATAAACAAGGTCGGCTCGTTTCCCCATTCCAATAGGGCCATAGTCAATCGGGTCGGAGTGACGTATAATCCCATATATGTATTTTCCTTCTTTCTCTATTTCAATTGCTTTTTCCATAATGATCCTTTTTTGAACGCTGATGACGCTGATTGCTTAAGATTAAACATGATCCTTTTTTGAACGCTTTTTTGAACGCTGATGACGCTGATGACACTGATGACACTGATTTATTAAAATTAAATATGATTTTTAATTTTTATCTGCGTTCATCATATAAATCTGCGTCATCTGCGTTCTAATTTTTTCATAGTTCCCATTTTTCAGGAAAAATCTTCAAATCTATAAAATTAAATATAGGTAACGGAGCTGTATAGACAAAATCGCTCCGATCTTCGTATTTGCTGCCTAATTCAGCCATTATGTTATCAAATTCAACCTCTCTGCCACTGTTCATCAGAAAGGCGGTATTCATAAACATTGCATCGCCACTTGTTTTGTTTGATTTAAACTCGAACACCGATCTCCGGAAAGCATCAATAATTTCATCAGCTTCTTTTTCCTTCTTTTCGATCAGCGCATGCTCAATGATATTTCCGGCTTCAGTGATTTTAAGATTTCTTTTCTCTTTATCATCAATAGATTCAATTTCAGCTCTTAATTTTTTTAGTTCGGCATGTTCCTTTTCGATTTCCTTGTAAATCATGCTCATGTTTTTCCAGGTTCCCCTGACATTTAGCTCCATTTTATTTTCGAACTGTCGGATCAATTCCATGAATTCGCTGTACCTGCGGTTGAGTAAGTTCCGAATCTCATCAGGTGTGGCCGCGATGGTGCCAAATCTGATCGGAAGCACACTTCCGAATTCCTTCATCACCACTTCAATTACCTTTTGGTGAGCCATCATATTTTCGGGATTAACCACAAATCTGCTCAGTGGATGGTCGCTCACAACCATACACAAGCCATCGAAACCAATGGTGGAAACAAGGTCGCCTCGTCCGCCTACTCCGATAGGTCCCAGATTAACGTCGTAATCTGATGCGATAATGCAATAAATATATTTTCCGTCGCGCATAACTATTCTTTAAATAAATTTTTCAAATGCCTTATAATTAATCTTTTAACTTTACAAGTATGAGATTGTTTTTTACTTTTTCATTCTCCAGCGAAATTAAATCTTCTTTTGATGATTGTCTTACTGCAACAGTATAATCAAGTAGGGTATGGTAGGCTTTATTGACTCTGGTGAAGTTTTCTTCATTGCTGCCATTCGAATTTCCATCAGGATGGTATAATTTTGCTTTACCCAAATAAACTTTTTTAATTTCAGATTCGGAAGTCTCATCGCCTAAGCCTAGCTCTTTCTTCGCTTGTAACACAAGGCTGGCATCCAAAGCCTGTACTTCGATTGTGTAAAAGCTATAACATGGTAACGGTCCTACTAGCTTAAAGTTCAAAAGACCCTTATATTCCTCGTCAATCCGGTCGATGATATGTTCGAATTTCTCTCTGTTATGCCGGTTAATTAAAAATGCGGAATTAGTGATCATCTGGTCGTTCATCACTTCATGTGTTGCAATATCCAGACTGATTGATGACAATGAATCCAGAATATTTAATTCCACTTTCGTATTCTTTTCTTTTAATTTCTCCTGAATCATCATGCCCATTTTCATTTGATCAACGGGCGAAAGCGCATCCGATTTTTTTAGAATTTCTTCTTTCATTTCCATAATTTCCGGATCACCGGCAACTTCCTGTATTATTTCATTAAAAGCGCCCCAGGTAACGACCAGATCAATCTCTGTATGGTTTTCGATTTTCTTCAGGGTTTCAATAATTAGCTCATAACCATTCGAAAGGATAGTAAAAACTTCTTTTTTTGCTTTTGCTATGGTGCCAAGTTTCATCGGAATTAGCATATTGAATCCGATCTCCTGAATTGCTTCAATCGTTTTTTGATGATGAATCAACAAATGCCCCAAGGCTTCCCTGTCGGAAAAATCAACGGCCGTACCTTCATAGTCGGAAACAATAGCCGACACATTTTCGAAAGGAATAGCGTAAGTTTCGAAGCATTTCAGCGACCTGAAAAATTCTGCACTATAAAAGTTCGGGACGATTCCGTAGATGTAAATTCCTTTTGGTTGCATAGGTTATTGTTTTTTTTTAACCTTCAAGGTTTCCAAAACCTTGAAGGTTTGTTTAAAAGTTTGTTATTTTTGTTTTTAAACCTTCAAGGTTTCTAAAACCTTGAAGGTTTGTTTGAACGTTTGTTATTATTTTTTCAACGCGTTTTGTTTTAACACCAAATTTATCGCTTCATCGAAATGACTTTCCAGAATTGTAATATCTTCGGTTATTTCATCCTGGTTGTCGCGTTGTTTTTCAATTAATTGACGAATGGCGAGCATAGCGGCCTTACGGCAGATAAATTCGATATCCGATCCGGTGAGATTTTCAGCTTTCAATGCCAGCTTGCCCAGATTTACCTTCTTGCCGAGTGGTTTATTCCGGGTATGGATTTCGAATATCTTCTCCCTTGTTTTGGCATCGGGTGAAGGCAATTCGAATATCAGATCGAACCGTCCACTTCTTAACAGGGCAGGGTCGATTAAATCGATACGGTTGGTTGCTGCCAGAACAATCACCCCTTTAAGATCTTCGATGCCATCCATTTCGGTTAAAAACTGCCCGATCACCCTTTCGATCACCCCGGAGCCCGAACCGTCGCTGGTGCGACGAGGTGTAAGACTGTCGATTTCATCCAGAAACAAGATGCAAGGGGAGGCCTGTTTTGCCATTCTGAATAATTCCCTCACCCCTTTTTCCGATTCGCCGATGTAGCGGCTTAAAATCTGCGGTCCTTTTACCGAGATAAAATTTACACCACTCTCACTTGCCAGCGCTTTTGCAAGATAGGTCTTGCCGGTTCCGGGTCTTCCATGAAGAATGATTCCTTTTGGCGGCTTGGTATCCGCTCTTTTAAAGAGGTCGGCATATTTTAAAGGCCATTCTACAGTTTCTTTTAAGGCCTCTTTAATTTCGTTAAGACCACCGACGTCATCCCATTTTACATCAGGTACTTCCACAAAAACTTCCCTGATTGCCGAGGGCTCAACCTCTTTCATTGCATCGTAGAAATTATCCATTGTCACTTCCAGCGACATCAGCAATTCGTAAGGAATTTCAGCCAGCTCAAAATCGATCTGAGGAAGTATTTTACGCAAGGCTGTCATAGCGGCTTCACGGGCCAGCGCCTCCAGATCAGCACCTACGAAACCGTGAGTGATTTCAGCCAGTTTTTCCATGTCAACATCCATCGACATTGGAATGCCCCGCGTATGTATGTGCAAAATTTCCAGTCTGCCTTTTTTGTCAGGAATCGAAATTGAAATTTCGCGGTCGAAACGTCCCGGTCTTCTCAGTGCGGGATCAATAGCATTTGGTATATTGGTAGCGCCGATAACGATGACTTTTCCTCTCGATTCCAAACCATCCATTAGCGACAGCAGTTGAGCGACCACTCGTTTTTCGACTTGTTTTTCGCCGCCCATATCTTCACGTTTGGGAGCGATAGCATCTATTTCATCGATAAAAATAATGGCGGGAGCATGTTGCTGCGCCTCTTCAAATATTTTCCGGATTCGTCCTTCGCTCTCACCGTAAAATTTCCCCATAATCTCCGGTCCGGAGATATTGATAAAATAAGCGTCAGTTTCATGGGCTACTGCCCTGACTATTAAAGTTTTGCCTGTTCCTGGAGGGCCGTACATAAATACCCCTTTGGGTGCCTGAACACCAAGACGTTCGAATATTTCGGGATATTTAAGCGGGAGCTCAATCATCTCGCGGATACGCTGCACCTGATTGCCAAGTCCTCCGATATCTTCGTACGAAACCTTGCTCTTGCTTTCGCCATCCTGCTTTGCCAATTCAAGCTGAAAGGTTGTATTGGGGTGAATCAGCACCACACCCTCGGGACTCACTCCGGTTACAGTGTAATTTACAGCCCGCGATCCAAAAAGATTGGCTCTTACCTTATCGCCTTTAGTAACAGGTAACCCATTGATCAGCGATCCAATATACTTGGCATCGTCGGCTTTAAACAACGAACCTGATTTTGTATCGGGCTTGAGTTTTATTTTTACTGCCTGACGGCAGGTTGTGATAATGATTTTGACTTTCTCATCAATTCCGGCTTGTGCATTTTCGCGGGTTATCCCGTCAATTTGAATAATCCCTTTGCCCCTGTCTTCGGGATAACAAGGCATGATTTTAACCGGTGCAGGCCGTTTCCCTTCAATAATGACCACATCACCACTTTCCAGTCCGATCGATTTCATGTCTTTAGGATCGATCCTGGCAATTGCTCTTCCTACATCCTTTACCAGAGCTTCTTTAACGCGCAGTGTTGTTTCGTCTTTCATTTTTGGGCGTAAGTTATGAGTGGATAGAATGACCGTTGTTTGTACTCAAAGTAGGCTGGTGATTAAACGGCTTATGAGTTGAGGAAATAAGATGCTGATAATTGACAGGCTTAAAAGTCGCTTTTTTGGCAAGCTGATAAACAGACAATGCATTTAACATTTTCCCTACCGAGTCGATTTTTGCCCTGAGCGCATTTAGCTTGTTTTTGTGCAGATAGTTCAAATAAGTAGCAAGTGTTAATTTATTCAGCACAACTACAAGTTCATCGAAAGCACGTTCGTAATGTTTCGATTGATTTTCTTTGGTCCACTGAATGCTTCCCGAGGCGACATTGCTGCTCATTGCTACCGAAGATTTTAAAAGCTGATTGGTTATCCCAAATTTTTCCAAAGCCGGGAATGTTGAAGTTACCTGGTTGATTTCCTTTGCCAGTTCTCTGGTGGAATGCCAGACTCTCAGATTTTCGAGGACATTTTTCATAGTTTGTTTTTGTATCGTTTTTAAAAGCCACTTCTGCTTGTTTCTATTCACTGAGCGAAGCCAAATTAGGCTATTAGGCTGTAGACTATTAGGCTTTTAGGCAAGAGGCTTTTAGACTATTAGGCTTTTAGCACATTACCTTCCGCCAGCTGGCGGACCTAATTCCTAATTCCTTCCGCCAGCTGGCGGACCTCAT
>CAYHDA010000058.1:0-18286 GCA_964355145.1 uncultured Mariniphaga sp. | reverse complement strand
CAAAAAGAACCTTTTAAAGGTGATGTGATCAATTCATATAACGACGGACCATTAGCCGACGGAACTCAGATGGGTCCGTTTTACGAAATTGAGAGCTCCTCGCCTGCTGCCTTTCTGGCTCCCGGCGAAAGCCTCACGCATACCCAGAGAATTTTCCATTTTGTGGGTAGTGAAGCACAGTTAAGCTCAATTTCTCAGAAAGTATTGGGTGTTTCGATTGAAAAGATCAAATCTGCCCTTGCAAAATAAGGTGTTGATTCTTTGGTACAACCTGCTGCGCTGATTGTGCATTGTGAAACATAGTGTACTTGCTTAATTATTCTTTCTTTCAGATTGGAAAATTCATTTTATATGAACCGATTTATCCTGTTTTCAATCATCTTGTTCATCATATCGGCGGCCGCTAATCCGGACACCCGTCTTTTACCTGAACCTGCCCATCCCTTCCCGAATCCGGATAAAAAAAAGTTAACCGTCATCGATGCAGGAGCCGGCAAATGGATGCCCATGACTAAAAATCAATTGCCGGCAATTTCGCCTGAAACAGATCAATTTTTGAAATCGCTGAGAGGGAAAATGCGACTTTTGGAATGCGGTTATCTTGGATCAAAACTTATCAAAACTTCTCAATTTGCCAATGGACAGCTGTTAAGTGCTGATTCAGGGTGGAACTGCAAGGTACAGCTTACTCCGGTATCTGAAGAAAATGAGGCAATGGATCTTTCACTCACTTTCAAAGTTATGGCAGGGGTGGCGATTTCATCCGGAATTGCTGCGGCATTTGACTTCTCAGACTGGAGTTCGGAAAATTATATTTTAGCTCCGGCAGCCGTTTATAATGCGAATCGTTTCCGAATTCTTCCGGTACAATATCCTCCGTATATCTATGATCCCCGCGATAAACCTCTGGACATGCCGGTCACGATAACCAATGTTTTACATCTTAATGCAGATAATAGCCGCGGAAAAATTGAGATGCTGACAGGCAGTTGCTCAACGCCAATGGTTAGCTTTTACAACCGGAGTATAAAAAGAGGATGGATCCTGTTAACAACACAAGGTACCCGGTTGGGGGACTCAGGTTTGATTATTGAAGAAGATCTTTCCAGAAAAGGTGCAACGTTTGTTTTAAGTGCACCCGGAGTGCGTGAATACCGCTATAGGATGACAGGTTTTGATAAAAGTTCTGATCAGCCGTCCAATTTTAAAACCAATGATGAAGTCGAATTAAAAATGCGGATTTATAATTTTCCGGCCGATAATCTGCAGGCGTTCTATAACAAGATTTTTACGATTCGTAAAGCACTATCCGGACCCGCCATTTATCGGAATGTAGCACCATTTAGTGCTATTAACGCTATTATTCTGGATCATCATGATAAATCCAAATATTATGAAGATAGTAAATATGGATATATTTGCTCAGAACCCAATGGAAATCAGTGCTATTGGCATCTTCAGGCAGGATGGGGTGGTGTGCCCGCTTTTTCGTACCCACAAGTAATTCAGTCGACTCCCGAGCGTCTGCGACGCATTGGCAAAAGTTTTGATGTGTTGAAGCTTATGCAAGGTAAAACAGGGCTTACTCATGGCATATTCATGAAAGGTGAACTTTTTGGCGACAATTTCAAGGAAAAAGAAAAGAACCGCAATATTGCAATGGTGCGCCGAAATGGTGAGATGCTCTTTTTTGGCATCCAAACGCTCGAACTGCTCAAGATAAAGGGGGAAGAGACCTTTATTAAACCTGAATGGATTGAGATGTTTCGAAAACAGGCTGATGGAATCGTCAAAATCTGGAAGGATTATGGGCAGTTTGGACAATTTATCGATGTCGAAACGGGTAAAATGGATATCAACGGATCGACAGCCGGGGCAGTTTGTATTTCAGGACTTGCTCTTGCTTCAGTATATTTTAATAATCCCGAATACCTGAAAATTGCAGAGGCAGCAGGGAAGTTTTATTATAACAGGGATTTGCTGAAAGGATATGCCGGAGGCGGCCCGGCCGAAATATTGCAGGGCCAGGATAGCGAGTCTGCATACGATATCACAGAGGCTTATACGTTGTTATTTGAAATATCAGGTAATCAGGAGTGGCTGAAGTACGCAAAAGATGCTGCAGCATTGTTTTCGACATGGACTGTCTCCTATGATTACAAATTCCCGAAAGGAAGTGTAATGCACCGAATCGATGCAAGGGCTACAGGAGCAGTTTGGGCAAGTATACAAAATGCGCATGGGGCTCCCGGAATGTACATCCTGTCCGGAAATTTTCTTTTGCGATTGTACCGGGCAACCGGTGATAAAAGATATATGGAGCTTTTAACGGATATTGCGCATAATGTAGTTCAGTATACGACAACTGAAACAAACCCTGTAGTTCCTAAGGCTGTGCCGGGTTCAGTCTCAGAACGCGTAAACCTCAGTGATTGGGAAGGAGCCGAAAATATTGGCGGCAGTATTCCCGAGGGTGATTCCAACATGGCATGGGGAATCGTAACTTCCCTTACAATAACACAAAATCCGGGTATTTATTTGCGCTTTGATACAGGCGAATTATTTGTTCTGGATAATATAGACGCGGTAGTTATGAAACGTGATAAAAAAAATATTACCCTTCGGATTTCGAATCCGACAGCTTATGACGCCAAAATCGCCCTTTTTGCTGAGGATGGCAATATGGCCGGTAAAGTATTGGATCGTTATGCGTTTATAAAATGGCCCAAAGTTGAGGTGAAATCAGGTGAAACGAAAGAGATTATCGTTACTTCTGAAGGGCAGATTTTTCAATCACCTAAAATTTAAAACTTATAAAATGAAAATCGTAGTTATTGGAGGCACCGGGCATATCGGCACTTATTTGGTTCCACGGTTGGTTTTGGCCGGGCATGAGGTCATCTCTGTCAGTCGTCAGGAGCATGAACCCTACCATGCACATGCTGCCTGGAAATCGGTTAAACTGGTTGCAATAGATCGTGCTGAGGCAGAAAGTAAAGATAATTTCGGGGCACAAATCCGTAAATTAGCACCCGATGTGGTGATCGACCTGATTTGTTTTACGCCCGAAAGCGCCCGTCATCTGGTGGAAGCGCTTGAGGGACAGGTGCAGCACTTTTTACACTGCGGAACGATTTGGGTGCATGGTCACAGCGAAGTGGTGCCGACCGATGAGACTCAATCCCGCAAGCCGATTTGCGATTATGGGACAAAGAAGGCTGCCATTGAATCTTATTTGCTAACCCTCGCCCGCAAAACAGGGTTCCCCGCAACGGTGTTGCATCCGGGACATATTGTCGGACCGGGATGGATTCCTGTAAATCCGGCTGGAACTGAAAATCCGGAAATATTTAAGCATCTGGCAGAAGGGAAAACGGTTGTTTTACCCAATTTGGGAATGGAGACGCTCCATCATGTGCATGCCGATGATGTGGCCGCTGCTTTTTGCAATGCCTTGGCTAACTGGAGTAATGCGGTGGGAGAAAGTTTCCACATCGTTTCTTCTCAGGCACTTACGTTGAGAGGCTATGCATCTGCAGTGGCTTCGTGGTACGGGAAGGAAGCCAATCTGAGCTTTCTTCCATGGGAGGAGTGGAAAAAGACAGTCTCTCAGTCAGAGGCCGATGAGACCTGGGACCATATCGCCCACAGTCCAAACTGCAGCATTGAAAAAGCAAAACGACTGATTAATTACAACCCGCGATATACTTCCTTGCAGGCTATTGAGGAGTCGGTAAAACATATACTACAGAACGATCAAATTCCTAGTTAAACAAAAGAGAATTTAATATTATAAAAGGATTTGAATAAACAAAAGAGAATAATATATCACCCTATACTATAATCTAAATGCTAATATTTAAAAATATCAAATTTATTAAATCTCCATTCGACAACGAAGCGGAGCTTGAGCAAGTAGTCATTGACAATTACGAATACCTGTTCGGACCCGACTCTTTTTATTTGCCGAAAACCTTAATTAAAACAGCTGACGGCGTTGGTACTATACCTGATGGTTTCGCAATTGATATTGGACAAAAAAAGTGGTATGTTGTTGAAGCAGAATTAGGACATCATGATGTTTGGAACCATATAGCAAAACAAGTTTCAAAACAAATTGTTGCATCACTTCAGTTATCAACAAAACAAAAGCTTGAAGACATTTCAGTTGAAATATATGAAAAGAATGAATACATTAAAGAGAAATTCAATTCGCTTGGCATCTCGTCTGTAAATGTTAGAAAAGTTATTCGCGATATTTTACAAGAAGACCCAATAATTGGCATTCCTATTGACAGCATTCCAAACGACCTTAAAGACTGGGCGAGGCAACAAAGACATAAGGTAAAATTATGGATCGTCAGAAAATTTGTTGAATTAAACAATACTAAAAATGTTGTTTTTGAGTTTCCCGAAGAATTTAAGCCTGCATTGGATACAGAAGAGGAAAGTCAGCCACAAAAAGCAAATGTAGAAATTGCTCAATATGAAGTTGAAATTTCAGATCTAATTTCAGCTAATCTGTTAAAAGTTTCGGATAAATTAAATATGGCCTATAAACCTCGAAACGGACAACAGAAAAAATACGAAGCAACTATTTTAGAAGATGGTTCACTTGAATTATTAGGCCAGACTTTTAGTGCTCCAAGTTATGCTGCATTAGCAGGTATACAAGATGCCGGAAGTGATAGGAAGACAGTTAATGGTTGGACTTCTTGGAAATCTGCCAACGGTCAAACATTGGCAAGCTTAAGGGACAAATTGCTAAACACATCGCCAATTTAGAATTAAATGGGAATGCATACAAATTCCTAAAAGCTTCAAACTTTCTCATATAATTATTTAAAATACTTAATATGAATAAGATAATCCAAAATTTACTTTTAATTGCATTATTTTCTTTGAGTAATAATATATTATATGCTAATTTTCATGTCACAAACTTAAAGTGCGAACATTCGGCAAATCCCACCGGAATAGATATGCCTAATCCGCGGCTTAGCTGGAATATCGAAGCAGAACAGAGAAACTGGAACCAGTCCGCGTATCAGATTCTGGTTGCTTCAGACAGTTCCGGCTTGCACAGGAATAGCGGAGATATTTGGGACAGCGGGAAAATAAATTCAACCGAATGTTTATACATCCCGTTTTCTGGAAAACCGTTAGTCTCGCTCCATAAATACTTGTGGAAAGTAAAGGTGTGGGATAAAAATGGTATGGAATCGAATTGGAGTAATTCATCCTGCTGGACAATGGCAATGCTTCGCACTGGTGACTGGAAAGGACACTGGATCACTTCCGATCTGCAATTATCCCCTCTTCAGAAAGAATTAAAAGCACTTCCCGATTTTGGGATGGAGAGCGAGGAGGAGATGTGGAAACTAAGTAAGGAGATTCGCAAGAAAACAGACACAATCACTTATGCTCCTGCTGTTTATCTTCGAAAGAATTTTACCTCGGAACATTCTGTAAAATATGCAGTTGCCAATATCTGCGGCTTAGGACTGAATGAATTGTATATCAATAGAATTAAGGTAAGTAATGAACTGCTGAATCCTGCTTATACCGATTATCAGAAAAGGGTTTTTTATCAGTCATACGACATTACACAATTTTTACAAAACGGTGATAATACAATTGGAGTAATCCTTGGAAACGGATGGTTTAATCTGGTAATACCCCATGTTCTGAGGTATTATGCTGCCGATTATATTAACACTCCCCGGTTACTGTTTCAACTCGATATTTTTTACACCGACGGCACACAAAAAACAGTAGTTTCAGACAATAGCTGGAGGTTCACAACTGATGGGCCAATTCGGTTCAACAACATCCTGAGCGGTGAAACCTATGACGCGAACAGGGAAATGGATGGTTGGAACAGTAATGCTTTTAAGGCGACAAACTGGAAACAGGCTATAACTGCTGATGCACCTGCCGGCAGACTCGAGGCACAGTACTTAAAACCAGTTACTATTACCGACAGTGTGAAAACCGTAGGTGTCAAAGCAATAAAAAACGGATATTCCATTAATCTGGAAAAGGAGATCACCGGTTGGTGCCGAATTAAGGTCAAAGGGGAGAAAGGCCGGAAAATCACGCTAAAATATCCGGGTGCTGATTCCCACACCTTAGGGAGGTACCAAACCTACGAATACATCCTCAAAGGTGAAAAAAGTGAGACTTTTAGTGCTAAATTTAGTTATAACGGGATTAAGAACGTTGAAATTTATGGCCTGAATTATAAACCAGAATTAGATGACATTACCGGAATATCGGTCAATACCGATTTCCCGGAAACGGGTAAATTCTCCTGCTCAAACAGTGCTTTTAACGAGCTGAATGCAATTCTGGTACATACGATGAAAAATTACGTCGTCCACATTCCCAATGATCCCGTTCGCGAAAAGGCAGGATGGACCCAGGATGTAGAAACGGCCTTTGATGCCTATGCGTATGCATTCGACTGTTCCGAAATGTATATCAAATGGCAGCGTGACTTTCTTGATATCATTCATGAAAATGGTTACGTTCCTCCTGTAGTTCCGGGAAGGTTTGACGGCCCTACTATCAATGGTCCGTGGTGGGGAGGGATGATTGTCTATCTCCCATGGAAAATTTATACCCATTTCGGGGATAAAAAAATCCTGGAAGAGAGCTTCGAAGCGATGAAAAAATATACCGGCTACCTAAACTCGATAGACAGCAGTTATGTCGTGAAATGGGGACTTGGCGACTGGCTTGAGCCGGGTAGCGTCAGGCCTGTTATGACTCCTGTTCCGTTCACTTCAACAATAGGGTTTTACAATACTGCACTCATTACTTCGAAAACGGCTGCCATTCTTGGATTTAAAGAGGATGCTGAACAGTACTCTGCCTTGGCTGAAAAAATTAAGGTCTCCTTCAACAACCATTTTTTCAATCCTCTTACGAATAAATATGCAAAATACAGTCAGACCTCTCAATTGATGCCACTCTATTTTAATATGACGCCTGATAATAAACGGCAGTCAGTGCTGGATAATTTGGTAAGAAAAATTGAAGCTGATTCGAATCATGTTGGAACCGGATTCGTCGGAACTCCTTTAATTCTGACCGCACTGGCAGAACTGGGGAAAGGTGAGGTAGCCTACAAAATGGCAAATCAGAGAACCTATCCTGGTTGGTATGATATGGTTTTCAATCATGGTTCAAAAATATTCAAGGAAGACTGGAAAGGTGGCCTTGTACAGATGCCACCACTGGGAGGGGGCCTGGGATATTGGTTTTACTATTCTTTGGCAGGGATTGAACCTGACCCATCGGCTCCTGGATTTAAAAATGTAATCATCAAACCCGATTTTGTCGGCGACTTAACGTGGGTAAAGGGGGAATATCAATCCCTCTATGGAACTATTAAGTCTGAATGGATCCGTGAAAACGGGAAGTTGGTTGTTAATATCAGGATACCGGCAAATACCTCCGCAAGAATATACTTGCCAACCGAAAAGGTTACAGATATTACTGAAAACGGGAAAACTCTTATTAACAATACCGATTTCAGTTCAATATCTTCGGAAAACGGGAAAACAGTTTTGCGGGCAGGTTCAGGGAATTACTCTTTTAGTATCCGCGTTTATCAGTAGTACGATTAATAAGTTATCCGATAATGAGAAAGAGATTAATGTTTATTGGGTTTTTGACAATTTTGATGGCATCAAATGTTCATTCTCAGGACATATGGAAACCCGGGGAAATACAGACGGGATTTTATACGCCACAGAGGGTCGGACAGCTTTGGGATACCTGGCTATATTTTTATAAAGGGCAATATTATCAGTATTATCTCGCTGGGAAAGGAGGCAAATGGGACAGTTTCGAACTGATGACATCCAAAGACGGAGTTAATTGGCAACAATTTGGCAGAATACTTGAGCCACGTAAAGGGACTACCTGGATGGGAACAGGTCATATCATCGAGGCTCCCGGTTTTGAAAATCATCCTAAATGGATCATGAACTATTCTGAATGGTTCGGTGAAAAACAGGATATCATGTTTGCCACATCGGATGATCTGGTTCATTGGAATAAAGTGAGTGATTCACTTCGCTTTGTGCAAGACCCAAGGTGGTATCATCCAAAAGGGAGATGGGATTGTATCGATTGCATCAAACGTGAGGATGGTTCGTATTATGGCTATTTTACAGCTGATCCGGTTCAGGAAAAATTTACCCAAGAGGTTTGTGGTTTCGGATTTGCCAAAAGTACTGACGGTATCCGATGGATAGCTCTCCCTCCGGTGGAGGGTAACATAACCGGAGAACTGGGTGGTATTCAGAAAATCGGAGATAAATATTATGTTACCGTAAGTGAAGGAAGAATTGCCGTTTCAGACAAGCAGGAAGGTCCTTTCCTTGCGCAAAAGAAGAATCCGAATATGTTTGGGAAAGGGTGCGACATTTACTTCCCGCGGTTTTTTCATAATCCCCCTTCCGGCAAAACGTTAAATGGCAATGGAGTTCTCGTAAATCATTTCTATACCGGGTCCGAAACCATCTTTTCATCGCCGCTAAAAGCGGTCGACATCGATCAGGAGGGTATTCTAAGGCTAAAATGGTGGCAACAAAATGAGCTGTTAAAGGAGCGTAAATTTAACCTTTCGTCAGAACACAAATCGGGTTCAACAGGATTAATTCACTTTTTCAAACAGACCTTTGATAACGATAAAGTTGGCGTTATTGAATCGGAAATTAATCTTGTTAACGATGATCATGAAAAATCACCTGCCGGTTTTTACTTTGAAGCAAACAGCGATTCGGGATATGTTATCCTTTTCAATAAAAGGGAGACCGTTTTTGGGACCTTAAACAGTGATGGAACTAATTTGAAAATTACTGTAAGAATTAGCCGGGATCTGAATTTCACCGACAAAAGCAATGTAAGATTGGTTTTTAAACGTGATATGATGGAAGCTTATCTGAATGACTATCTTGTGATGCTAAAACGGATGAAATGGATGGGTAAATCCGGAGTCGTTGAAAGGGTCAAAAACCTGAATCATATCAAAGCCTGGGTACATAACTAATTAATAATTCCTAAAATAGAATAAATGAGAACTTTTGCCACTTTATTATTGCTAAGTCTGTTTACTGCATTTAACCTGAACGGACAAAACAAAATCAATAATTTACTGTCGGACAGCGACTTTGAATATCTTAAAGCGCTCACAAAAGATGTGGTCGAACGTTCGCGTATCCAACCCAAACAAGTGATTTCGAAAGAATTTGGCGGCAACAATAGCGGCGGAACTTTAATTAAACCCGGAGGAAACGAGAGTTATCCTGCCTTTTGGATACGCGATTATGCCATGTCGATAGAGAGTGGATTTATCACCGTTCAGGAGCAAAAACATATGCTGCTGCTTACTGCCTCAGGCCAGTGCGATCAGACCTGGATATCGGATGGTGGCAGTATGATTCCGGTGGGTGCCATTCCCGATCATATTCGAATTGACGACAGCAAGCCGATCTATTTCCCCGGCACCTACGACTATAAAGGACAAGGGAACAAAAAATGGGGTATGATGCCTCCCTATTGCGATCAATTTTTCTTTATTGACATGGCCTTTTTTTACACCCAAAATGGTGGATCCACTCAAATATTGAAACAGAAAATAAATGGCATTACTCTGATTGACAGGCTCGAACTGGCCTATAAAACCCCTCCCACCAAACAGGACGGAGTAATCGTTTATGCAACAGAGGATTTCAGAGGTGTTGACTTTGGATTTCGGGATGTCATCACCATCACCGGTGAGCTTTGTATGCCTTCGATTCTAAAGTATAAGGCTTCGCTCGAGTTGGCTGAACTTTTCGACTTACTTAAAAAGAAAGATAAAGCTGAGGTTTATCGCAATAATGCCCGACGACTTAAAGAGGAGATACCTCAACGGTTTTCTGATTCCCGGGGAATGTTGCTTGCCTCAACGGGGAAAAGCAAACAGGCAGATATCTGGAGCACCGTTATGGCGGTTTACTATGGCATTATTGAAGGAGATCAGGTGCTAAATGTATCCCGCACGATCACCGAAGGGTATAAAAAAGGACTTTTGGCAAAGTCAGGAAATATCAGGCACATCTTTATTGGTGAAGATTTTAGTGAAAAATCTGCCTGGGAAAAAAGCCTTGTCAGAAAAGGCGATTATCAAAACGGGGGCTATTGGGGAACGCCAACAGGATGGGTTTGCTATGTTATGGCGCAAACCGATCTTCCTGCAGCGAAACAGCTTGCTAAAGAATACATCGATAATTTACGTGCAGGCGATTTTCGAAAAGGGGGTGATTATGGCGAACCATGGGAATGTTATAATTTGGAGGCACCGCAAAATGCCATTTATATGACCACCGTTACCTCTCCTTATACTGTATTTAAACATGAAAAATAACACCTTTATGATGCTTGCTTTTAATAACGGCACTTATTTTCAGATTTCATTCATATAATTTGGATGAAATCATCCATTATTTCCGGATAATCAATATATTTGTTGGAAAATAACTGAATTTGAAATGTTTAGACAAGATCAAATAGCATTTGTTCTGGATAGTCAAAGAAAAATATTCTTCTCGGGAGAGCCTATGGTAAAGCGTGAAATGCTTGATTTGGTTCCTGTTTTAGATTCATTTGCTACAATTATCACGGGAATACGGCGGGTTGGAAAAAGTACCCTGATGCATCAGTTAATTAAACAAAAATATCCGGAAGCTATATTTCTAAACTTTGAAGATATCCGTTTAGCGGGTTTTGATGATGGTGATTTTTCGCGGTTACACAATGAAATTGTTCGGAGAGGTATTCGTATTCTTTGTTTTGACGAGTTACAATTGGTGAAAAATTGGGAAATGTTTATTCATCAATTGTTGCGCGAAGGTTTTCAGGTTTTTATAACCGGTTCAAATGCCTCATTGCTTAGCAGGGAACTTGGAACACATTTAACCGGAAGATATCTTTCGATAGAGCTTTTCCCATTTTCGTACAATGAATTTTTAACGTTTAAAGGATTAGAGAAAAATTCTGATTCCTTACAAGCATATCTTGTAAATGGAGGAATGCCTGAATTTGTTAAAAGCGGAGAAGGGATGGTTCTTAACAGATTAATTGACGACATTCTGATCCGCGATATCTCAGTGCGCCAGGCGGTCCGGAATATAGGCATACTTCGCCAGCTTACCATATATTTGCTGTCCAACATCGGTAATTTAATTTCAGCTACAAAACTATCGGGAATGTATGGGATTAAGTCTGCAACAACTTTTTTAGAGTATTTTTCTTATCTTCATGATGCCTATTTGATTGAATTTGTCCCTCAGTTTAGCTACTCTTTAAAATCGCAGGCACGTAATCCAAAAAAGGTTTATGCCATGGATATGGGTTTTGTGTCTGAAGTTGCGACCCTTTTTACTGAAAACATGGGACAGCGTTTCGAAAACCTTATCTATCTGCAGTTAAGGAGAAAATATAAAGATTTATTCTATTACAAAGGTAAAGGCGAATGTGATTTTGCAGCAGTTAGTCGTGGGAAAGTTGAGGAACTGGTTCAGGTGTGCTACCAGATCGATGATCTGAATTTCGAAAGGGAGTATGCGGGGTTGGTCGAAGCCATGAAGTTTTTTCAGAAGAAAGAGGGGGTAATTGTCACATTTAATCAGAAGGATTTAATTGAAAAAGAGGGTTATACAGTGAAACTTATTCCAGCTTATGAGTACATGGGCTGAATGATTATTTTGTTTAGAACAATACATTAGTTTTTATAGTCTAAAAAAACCATAACAATGAAGAAAGCCAAAATTTTAATTCCTGTCTTGTTTTTTGTTCTGCTTTATGGATGTTTGGGAACTTCACAAAAAAGTGATGACGCGTCAATAAAAGCTTACGACATTGATTTTAACTGGGGACCGGGAGGCCCAAACGGATTTGCCAAACCGGGTTTGTGGGCCGAGGCTGATCCTGCAGAACATGTCAACTGGTACGCTTCACTGGGGTGTAATGTGATCCAGTCCTTTGCCGTTTCCTGTAACGGTTATGCATGGTACAAAAACGGAATTGTACCTGAACAACCCGGATTAAAGTATGATTTTCTGACAGAGCAGGTAAAACTGGCACATCAGAAAAATATTAAAGTGTTCGGTTATTTCTGTGCCGGATCCAATACAAAATGGGGAGGGGAACATCCTGATTTAAGCTACGGAATTCCATCCAGCCCTCATATTCCGTATACTACTATTTATCTCGATTACCTCTGTGCATCTATCGAAGACGCTATAAAAAAGACCAATATGGATGGTGTCTTTATAGACTGGCTATGGAACCCAGGGACAACGATGGAGCCCTATCCACCCTTAAAATGGCTCGATTGCGAACAGGTTATGTTCGGCGAACTGATGAACCAACCCTTCCCCGGCAAGGACAAAATCACCCCGGAAACAGAGTTGCAATTTCGCCGTAAAGCGATTGCAAGATGCTGGAAAAGGATTCGCGAAACGGTGAAGAAGACGAAGCCCGACTGCATTATCTGGCTTACTTCATGCCAGTTAACCAGCAAAGATATTGCCGGATCTGATATGCTGAATGAAGTCGATTGGGTTCTGAATGAAGCCGGCGATATCGCTACAACATCAACTGTCAGCAGTATGTTAGGCAAGCAAACACGGCTGGTAACCTGTCTGGCTAACTGGAATAAACAGGATGCCGCTCAAGTGATTCCGGCCGCTATTAAAGCCAAAGTCGGACTTTATGGTTTTACAAAGCCCGTGTCAGGGAATATGATGCCTCCGGTTGATTACTATCTTTCGAAATCGGTTGACAGCCTGAAAGGTGATGAACGAAATATTGCAGTATTAGCGCGGGCATACAATAATTTACCAATTGATTATATCAAAAAATAATCATTATATGAACTATAAAAAGCTGATTATTACACTATTTGTGATGTCCCTGACAGTAATAATAGTGGCACAAAAAAATAACATTATCCCTCAGCCCAAGAAAGCAGAGATGGGGAAAGGCTCTTTTCTGATCAACGAAAAGACGGTTATTGCTTACAATGATCCACAATTAAAATTCCTTGCCGATTATACTTCCTCGATGATTAAATCGTGGAATATATTACAACTATCCCTTAAAAACCGACAAGGAATTCAATCCGGAGTCCCGTCTGTTAATTTAATCCTTGATGCAAAATTAAATATTGCAAAGGAGGGTTATGTTTTGAGTATTTCATCTGAGGCCATAACTATTCAGGCAATCACGGCGCAAGGGTTATTCTACGGCGTACAAAGTTTATTGCAGCTTATCCCCACCCATGGAGCCCTGCAAATACAGGCACAGATAATTCAGGATGAGCCCCGCTTTGCATGGAGGGGAATCCTTCTGGACGTCAGCCGGCACTTCTTTACCACCGATGAAGTGAAACGATTGATTGATGAGATGGTTATATACAAATTCAATATTCTGCAGTTACATCTTTCCGATGATCAGGGATGGAGGATCGAAATAAAGAAATTACCCGAGCTGACAAAAATTGGTGCCTGGCGGGTTCCACGTACCGGATTATGGTGGGACCGGGCAGCTCCGGGAGAGGGTGAAGCCGCAACCTACGGGGGTTTTTACACACAGGAGGAGATCAGAATGCTTGTTGATTATGCCCGGAAACGTCATGTTAATATTCTGCCCGAAATAGATGTGCCCGGACATAGTCTGGCAGCCATCGCTTCCTACCCCTATTTATCATCCTCTAAATCGGCCGCTAAGGTAAATCCGGGTTCCCCGTTTTATAGGATCGACGATAATACCCTCTGCGTAGGGAGGGAATCGACCTTCGAATTCTTAAATACCGTCTTCTCCGAAATAGCAGAATTATTCCCGTTTGAATATATCCATATAGGAGGTGACGAATGCTACAAAGGGTTCTGGAAAAAGTGTGAAGATTGCCAGAAACGAATGAAGGATAATGGACTAAAAGATGAGAATGAACTGCAGAGCTATTTCATCAAACGGTTGGAGAAAATGTTGGCGGAAAAGGGGAAAAAACTGATGGGCTGGGATGAAATCCTTGAAGGCGGTTTGGCACCCAATGCCACGGTAATGAGCTGGAGGGGCATGAACGGAGGTATAGCGGCTGCCAAAGCAGGCCATCATGTGGTAATGAGCCCGAATGATTATGCGTATCTCGATTTATATCAGGGCGACCCGGCCATTGAGCCACCTACCTACAGCCTTTTACGTTTAAATACAGTATATGCCTTTGAACCCGTACCTGATGGCGTCGATTCTTCGTTTATTCTTGGCGGACAAGGGAATCTTTGGTCAGAGAGCGTGCCTACTTTCCGTCATGCCGAGTATATGCTCTGGCCACGTTCGTTTGCCTTGGCAGAAGTAGTATGGTCTCCTAAACAAAATCGTAACTGGTCTGATTTTATTCGCCGGACTGAATTTCATTTAGATCGGCTGGCTTATTCCGACATCAATTTTGCCCGGAGTTTTTATGATGCTGTTATCATCCCGTCCAAAGATGAAAAGGGTAATTTAATGATCCGGCTGACTACCGAAATTGAAGGACTTGATTGTTATTTCACATTTGACAATACCTATCCCGACCATCAAAGTCCGTTATACAAAAAAGGAGAAAAACTTGCGATTCCAAAGGATGCCGATACTTTTCGGGTAATTACCTGCCGGGATGGGAAACCAGTCGGAAGGATTATTACAGTATCCCTCGCAGATCTGGCGAAACGGGCGAATTAGAAAAAGACCTTGAAGGTTTTTTCAGACCTTGAAGGTTTTTAAAACCTTCAAGGTCTCTTTTAGTCTCAATTAATTCGTTAAAATACGTATTTTTGAAATAGTTCCAACCTCTAATCAAACTTTATGAAGTTTATAATAACAATTCTAATTGCCTTTTTATTGGTTCTGCCTCTCGTCTCATCTTCGCAGGAAATCAAACCTGAGGACATAACTTCAGCACGAAAAATCCGGCGCATTGAGCTGAATGATCCGATCCGTCCTGTATGGCACCTGACAATTGCAGAAGGGAAAGCAATGCCATTCGACCCAAACGGTGCCATTTTCAAAGATGGTGTTTATCATCTGTGGTATATCTATCAGGACGAAGGCAAATGTAACTGGCAACATCTGTCAAGCATTGATTTGTTCCATTGGCGATGGTATGCCAATGATTTAAAGCCACTTCCAGGTGATCCGGAGCACGATATTTTTAGTGGTAATGCGTTTATCGCTAAAGACGGAAATGTGGTTTTAGCGTATCATGGTCTGGGAACAGATGGGAATTGTGTCGCATACAGCAGTGACAAAGACCTGGAAAATTGGATAAAACCGAAAACAAATCCTATCTCAAAACCGGGCTGGGATCCGCATATGTGGCTCGAAGGCGATACCTATTATCAGATTTCAGGAGGGCTTCCAGGAGCCAAACATCCCAATCCCCCTGTGTTATATACAGGTGATAATTATGATCAGCCGATGAAAAAAATAGGAGAATTCATGACGCATAATATGCCAGGTGTTGACGATTTTGAAGATATTTCATGTCCCGATTTTTTCAGACTGGGTGATAAGTGGGTGCTCTTATGCATTAGCCATTCCCGTGGTGCACGTTATTATATTGGCACCTGGAACGGCAAACAGTTTAATCCTGAGTCGCATCACAGGATGAACTGGCCCGGAGGAACCATGTTTGCCCCGGAAACCTTACTCGACGACCGGGGCAGACGGATCATGTGGGCCTGGGTACTCGACCGAAAGTCGGGATCTTCAAGCGGTACTATGTCCATGCCACGGGTTCTGACACTTTCAAAGGACAAGCTTTCACTCAATATTGAACCGCCGAAAGAGGT
This sequence comes from uncultured Mariniphaga sp., assembly GCA_964355145.1. Taxonomy (GTDB): domain Bacteria; phylum Bacteroidota; class Bacteroidia; order Bacteroidales; family Prolixibacteraceae; genus JAAFHB01. The sequence continues at coordinate 2,396 of CAYHDA010000058.1, read as the reverse complement.
GGAGAAAATAAGGTACAACACAATGGCGGAAAAACCATTTACGGTAGAAACCGGTCAATCCGTTATGCTGAATCAGGTCGCCGGCAATATACTTGAAATGGAGATTATGATCGATCCCGGTAAGGCAAAGCGGTTTGGAGTGAAGGTTTTTAGTTCAAAAGATGGTGTTGAACAAACCCCGATTGTAATAGACCGGACTAAGAATATTCTGCAGATTGATATGCGGAATTCTGGAATTAGCAGGCCTGTTTATGAGGAGTTTGCAATGGCCTTTGCATCTCCTGACCCTAAGAAAAATCCGGTGATCTTAACGGAGGATGCCCCGTTCACTTTAAGTAATGGTGAAAAAGTTCATCTTAGGATATTCCTGGATAAATCAATGCTCGAAGTTTTTGCAAACGGCCGCCAATGCATTACCCAGGTGCTCTATCCAACACAAAAAGATGCCATTGGAGTGCAGATCTTTACAGATGATGCGCCAATAAAGGTTGAAAGTATAAAAGCGTGGAAATTATTTCCCGCAATGCAGTGGTAATATTAAAGTGTTCAATTATCAATACTTCAATGATGAGAATTATGAAACCAACTAAAATGAAATTGTTTGCAGGATTCTGCATGGCATTAGTACCTGCTCTGATACTTCTGGCCGGTTGCCACACAAATCAGCCATCTGCCCAAACTGGCCTGGCAGGGCTACCGACACTTGACAATTCAAAAACCCGATCAATTTCTGCGGAAAATATGACTGGAGCAAAGGGGATGGGCGGTATGGCGATACCTGATCCGTCGGAGCTAAAACCGGCCGCTTCAGCCCGCGCAGCCGACAGTCTGGGTCAAGGCTGGAAAGTAAAACCATTTTTACGGGTTAATGCAGGAGAAACTGTTACCCTGATGGACGTTGACGGACCGGGGAATATCCAGCATATCTGGATGGTTGAAGGATTGAGCCGGGCAAATGTTTTGCGGTTTTATTGGGATGGAGAAGCTACACCATCTGTTGAAGTGCCTGCACCGGACTTCTTTGCTGTTGGTCATGAAAAGTTCGCACGGGTAAATTCTCAGGTTGTAGTGGTAAACCCACAAAATGCCCTGAACTGTTACTGGCCTATGCCATTCCGGAAACATGCCAGAGTTACCTTTACGAATGAATCAGCTAAAGATCTGGAACTTTTGGCCTTCCAGATTACCTATGCCTTAAATACGGTTGATTCCAATGCCGGATATTTCCATGCCCAGTGGCGCCGTGCCAACACCGGCAATCAAAATCCTTATGTAATCTTAGACGGTGTGAAGGGGAAGGGGCGTTATGTCGGAACCTTTCTTGCCTGGACACAAATGACTTCGAAAGGCTGGTTCGGGGAAGGTGAAGTGAAATTTTTCATGGATGGGGATACAAAATTCCCGACTATATGCGGTACCGGAACGGAAGATTATTTTCTGGGAAGTTATGGTTTTGCGGAATCATACACCACTGCCTACGCAGGCACCACCCTCCCTTCTACCACGGAAGGTCAGTTGCCGATCTACTGGAGTCTTTACCGCTGGCATCTGCCTGATCCGATTTGCTTCGAAAAAGATTTAAAAATTACTATCCAGTCTCTGGGCTGGGGGGCAAACGGAAAATACAGGCTGTTGGATGACGATATTGCTTCCGTAGCCTACTGGTATCAGACCGAGCCTCATCAGCCATTTCCTGCGCTGCTTCCTGTTAACTTGAGGAAACCCAATAAATAGCAATGGATTTCTTTTTTCTGTTCTTGGTATAGGATAAGTTATTTAATTTATGATTGCTAAGATTCTTAAAATCTGATTCAGTTTTAAATTTTTAAGTATAAAGTAAGTGATAAAAACGACCTTATTTTTGATGATCCTCCTTATGGAATTGTCAGTTTCAGCACAGCTTCGGGATGGTACCTTGATGCGAAGCGAGTCGAGGCAGGAGTTTGATGCCACAAAAGCAAAAGGTGACTTTTACGTCTCCCCAAACGGGAACGATAACTGGTCGGGGACACTTGCTGAACGCAATGTTGCCGGTACTGATGGACCTTTTGCTACGATTAAAAGGGCGCAACAAGGTGTACGTGATCTGAAGTCCCAGGTTTATGAGGCAAAAAAAATAGCTAATATTTCACGGTACATTGGCAGTAACCATCCCCTTGGCAAGGGTAAGGACATTGTAGTTTTTATTCGTGAGGGACTTTATACCTTGTCAGCCCCGCTGGAATTTAAGCCAAAAGACGGGGGAGAAAGGGTAGAAACAAGTTTGCCCACCGGAGCTTTTGAGTTTAACAACCTTCGTGACCACTATGTGACTTATGCGGCCTATCCCGGTGAAAAGCCTGTTATCACTGGTGGACTTGAGGTGACAAACTGGAAAAAAACAGTCAATTGCTGGG
>CAYHDA010000057.1:0-18315 GCA_964355145.1 uncultured Mariniphaga sp. | reverse complement strand
TCAAAGAGGATATTTAAATAAACCAGTTTAAATATCCTCTTTTAATCTATTTCAATATCGTATTTGTCTAGTAATCCTGCAAGCCCGTCTTTTGAAAACCTCGCTTTTTTAATCCGGTTAATAGTCGGATCTATAGAGTAGTGGAATGAGGTTGAAAAATTAGCCTTTTCTAAGATTGTCCCGTCAAAGATAGCCCTTTCTAAATTGCAATTTTCAAAAATTGAAAGCGTAAGATCTGCTGCTGTAAAATCTGTTTCCTGAAGTTCGCAATTAATGAATCTGGTTCCTTTCAATTTGAGTTTATAGAAGGATGCCAGGTTTAAAAGACAGTTCTCAAAATACAGAGACAACAGAAAATGGTTGGAATCGCCAAAGTTTAGGCCAAGAAGTTTGCAATTGAAGAATTTAACGCTTTTGAGCGCCGTATTTCTCAATTTGGTCATACTTAGATTGCAGTGTTCAAATTTACAATCAATAAAAGTTATGTCTGATAAATCAGCATCTGCAAAACTGCAATTTCTGAAGGTACAGTTTTCATATTCTCCGGCAGGCAAAGCATCTTTCGAAAAAATATTTTTTTCGAAAATGATTTTTTCAAAAATTTTCAATGCCATTATTTTATTTGCAATTTGACAAAAAATCGAATATCAGTTCTCAATGGTGATGACCTCAGTTGGTTCACGCCGCGAGGTAACGACAAGGTTAAACCTATCCTCAAAATGCTTCATGGAATCATAAGCAATTTGAGGAGTATTGTTTTCTCCGGAAAGGTGGCTGAGCAGCACCCATTTCAATGAAGGTCCTGCATGTTCCGAGAGTAAATTAACAGCCTGTATATTTGACAGATGGCCGACATCTGAGGCGACCCTCTGCTTTAAGTGATAAGGGTAAGATCCTTCCCAGAGCATTTTTTCATCGTAATTGGTCTCTAAAAAGAGAGCACGACACTCTTTAAGATGGGAAGTCACATTCGAACATGGCGATCCGATATCTGTAAATACTCCAATATTTATACCTTGGTAATCAACACGAAAGGATGTTGGTTCCTTCGCATCATGATTTTTTAAAATTGGATGTATGATAAACGGTATTAACATTACCGGCTGGCCCGGTAGAATGTATCGGACAGCAAGAGGCTGGTTCGTTACGTACAATGATTGATAGGTTCCTTTTGTCATATAAACCGGAATATCCAGTTTTTTCCCGAGAACGCGCGCACCACAAACATGGTCATTGTGCTCATGCGTAATAAAAATTCCACGAAGTTTGGAGGGGTTAAGTCCTTTTTGTTTCATCCGGATCAGGATTTGCTTGCAATTAATTCCCGCATCCACAAGAATTGCGTCCTCTTTATTGCCAATGTAATAGCAATTTCCATTGCTTCCCGAAGCCAATGCACAAATCTCAATCATCCAAAAAGTTTTAGACGACAAATCTAAGATTTAATTTAAACTACAGGAAATTATTGGGTGGCTCCTCTTTAATTAAAATTTCACATTTATCCAATATGGGCAAGGTTCCGTACAAGCAATAGTGTAATCAATTGTTCGCGATAAGCATCTGATATCAATAGTTTATGCTTGCCGGCAATTGCCATATTCCCTTCTATATGGTCGATTTTTTGCAGGTTGATAATGATCGACCGGTGTATTTTCTGAAAGGAATTGCCTTTTAGCTTTTCTTCCCAGCTTTTGAGCGTCTCGTGTGTAATCAGCTTTTTATCCGAGCAATAAACCGTAGTATAATCACCACATGATTCTATATACAAAAGTTCATCCAGATCAATCTGATAAATTCGCTTATCCGCTTTAACGGTGATTTTTTGTGTTGAGGAATTGCCCGATTTTGGAATTACCCGTTCCTTTGCTTTGTTCACAGATTTGTAAAATCGTTCGAACGAGAAGGGTTTAAGTAAATAATCGATAACTTCGAGATCAAAACCTTCAACGGCATATTGCGGATAGGCAGTAGTAATAATTATCAGCGGAGGTTTGATCAGTGTGCGTAAGAAGCTGATGCCGGACATCCCGGGAAGGTTCACGTCCAGAAATATAAGATCGACATTGTTTTTATCGAGGTAAGTTTGTGCTGAGAAAGGATCTTCAAACGAACCACACCACGCAAGATCGGGGCACTGCGAAATATTGCGTTGCAGGATTTCACGCGCGGCAGGTTCATCTTCGATTACAATACATTTTATTGTCATGGCAATTAGTCTAAATCGATCTTCAAATCAACGCTGAACAGCTCCTTGTTTTCCGTAAACGTCAGTTGGTGTTTGTCCGGATACAACAAATTTAATCTTTTTTCAACGTTTTTTATTCCGATTCCACCCTGCTCCGGATTTACCACATTCTCACGTCGCGCAACAGGGTTTTTGGTTCTGAAGCGGAGTTGATGACCGGAATATTGAATATCAATTTGAATAATCCCTTTGCCTTTCCCTATTCCGTGTTTAAAACAATTTTCGGCAAGTGGAAGTAGCAGCAAAGGTGCAATGATTGCGCCTTTAAACTCGCCTTCTATGTTTAGTACGACTTCTGTAATATCCTGATTGATCCTTTCCCGTTGCAGCCCGACATAGGTTCTGATGATTTCAATCTCTTTCTCAAGTTCGATTTTGTCACTGGAAGTATCATACAGAACATACCTTAGAAAGTCAGATAATTGCAAGATCACGTCTTTTGTCCTGACATCTCCTTTTAACGCGAGTGAATAGATTGTATTCAGATTATTGAACAGAAAATGAGGATTGATCTGTGCTTTCAAAGCCGACAGCTCATGCTGTGCTTTTTCGCGGTTTTCAATCAGCATCAGCCAATATTGCCATAAAAGGAAGGCAATAGTCGTAATTGCAATGTAGCCGGTCATTATCAGGATCAATTCCCAGACTTTGAACCATGATATGTAGAAAAGTTGCGGAAGAATCAGGTCGATAAAAAGATCGAATAATACGTAGTTCATAACGCCTGCTATCACGGCAAGACCGATTGCAGAAACCAGGTAGACCCCAAACTTGCCCTTCGAAAAATATCGCCTGATCAGTTTGTTAATATTCAGATAAACGGCAGCAATAATTGTAATGTGAAAGATCAAAACATATAGAAAGTTGTCGAGGAAGTAGCCTAAAACAACTGCGAATACGATTTCCTGATTGTTATTAAGGAATACCGATACAATACCCCAGCCAACCGCAATCAACGGGACCGAAGTGACTGCCCATTTTATCTTTCGGCTGATTCCCTTTACAAACCAGATAAATGGCAATAAAAGGAACAGGATGATGGCATTGCTGATATAAAAAACATTCCACCAGGTAAGATCAAATCCGTCCAAAGAGTAACCTGATTCAATTCCTCGACTGAAAAGGGAATTAAATACAACGAACGAGATGATCCAGAACAGTATATGCAACGCGACAATTAGTTGTCTTTTATATTTTAGCGTTTTCATGGTAATGTTAATTTAAACTGGTTAATTCTAATTTGGCTTTCTGGTTCTCCCAGTCAATAAACCTTGATTGATCGGCATACCGCTCGATCATTGCTGTGAGTTCGTTGGATGATGCGGTCAGAACAAATCTTCCGGTCTCTTGTACCCATTGGTAATTAACACGCACTCGTTTCTTTTCGATCATCTCCTTCATGCAGTCAGCACCAAGCCAGGATAAGCCTATCTGATTATTGTTAAGGGTAACCCGTGCCAGCGTATGAACTTCAAAGAAACTTCCTGATGACAGTTTGCTTTTCAGCAATCCCTCTTTATTGTTAGGTATAAAATCGGCGTATAAATCTTTTTTAATGCGGAACAGCACTACTTTAAACTCGTAGTTGGTTGAGTCTGATGAGCGCGTTAATTTGGCGTGGTAGTAATTTTCAGGCTTGAATGTAGTTGAATCAACTCCATGTTTGTCTTTTACCACCCATTTCGTAATCGCCCGCTTAATTGTCCAAGTTGAGGTGGTATCGGCAAGACCCCAAATCTCCGAATCGTTTGATGAACCTGAATCTTTGGTTGCTTTAACAGCTTTTGCAAGCCAGGAACCTTCAATCCGTGATTCGAGCAAGATGTTCTTATTGATATAAAACGGATTGAGTGAACAGATCATATAGTAATTGTCGCATCCGATGAGGAGCAACAACAGACCTGTGATCATTAATAGTTTTTTTCGCTTCATGGTATAACATTTTAATATTACGGGAACGAAGATAGTCCGATGAATTACTGTATGCTAATTATTTCGATGAGATGCCCTGAAATTTCGATGAAGAGGGTTTTGTGGAGGTTTATGAGTTAATAAGTGATGATGATGATCAATCCCGATTGATTGTACAAGTCAAAATGCCAAGTTATAGAAACGAAAAAAGCCGGTCATTACGGAACCGGCTTTGAGAATTATGGATCAGTTGTTATTTCACAACAATATTGATAATTTTATTCGGCACAATAATGACTTTAGCGATCGTTTTTCCTTCAATCCATTTGTTAGTATGCTGGTCGGCAAGAACGGCTTTTTCGATGTCGCTTAATGGCAAATCAATGGGCAGCAAAATTTTAAACCGCGCCTTTCCATTAAATGAAACCGGGTATTCAAAGGTCTCTTCAGCAAGATATGATTCATCAAAAACGGGCCAGGGATGGAAGCTGAGTACCGATTTATTCCCGTAAAGTTCCCAGAGTTCTTCTGCGAGATGTGGTGCAAAAGGTGCTAAAAGCTGGAAAAAAGTTACAGCGGTTGTGTGATTCACCTTGCCGGCTTTGTAACAATGGTTTGTAAAAACCATCATTTGTGAGATAGCAGTGTTAAATTTCATATCACGGATATCGTCACTCACCTTTCGGATGGTCTGATGAAGAATTTTCAACGTCTCTTTTGACTCTTCTCCTGCTTCAAGATTATTCATTTCACCAAAGAAAGCAACAACTCTGCGGAGGAAATTATAAACTCCTTTAACGCCGTTTTCAGTCCAGGGTTTCGTAGCGTCGAGGGGTCCGATAAACATTTCAAACAAGCGCAAAGCATCTGCTCCGTAATTAATAACAACATCATCCGGATTCACTACGTTTTTCAGTGACTTTGACATCTTGGCAACAATCTGTTTGAGCTCTTCGCCCGTTACAGTGCTGAAGTATTTTCCATCGCGATCCTCTACCTGATCTGACGGCACTTTAGATCCGAATGCTGTTTCATAGGCAAATGCAAGGATCATCCCCTGATTGAATAATTTCTGGAAAGGTTCAGCAGTCGAAACAATCCCAAGGTCGAAGAGAACTTTATGCCAGAATCGGCTATAAAGCAGGTGTAATACGGCATGTTCCGCGCCACCGACATATAAATCTACCGGCATCCAGTAGTTTTCGGCAATTTTACTAAAAGGCGCCTCATCATTTTTAGGATCGGTAAACCGAAGATAATACCAGCATGAGCCAGCCCATTGTGGCATAGTATTGGTTTCACGACGTCCTTTTCTTCCATTTTTATCTGTTACAATCAGCCAGTCACCTGCATTTGAAAGCGGTGATTCACCGGTTTCTCCGGGTAAATATTTTTCAACTACGGGCAGTGCAAGTGGCAGTTCATCATCTTTTAATACACTTACTTCGCCATCTTCCCAGTGAATCACCGGGAAAGGCTCGCCCCAATACCGCTGACGGCTGAATAACCAATCGCGTAATTTATAGTTGATCGTAGATTGGCCAAGCCCGCTGGCTTCGAGCCAGCTGGTAACAGTTTTGATACCATCCTCTTTCGAAAGTCCATCGATCACAATGCCAAGTTCCTTATTCGAAGAGTTTACATAAGCACCGTCTTCGGTCCAGCAAGCCTCACCTGCTAATACTTTTGCACGTAATTCTTCATCCGCATTTTTCGGATCGAGAATACAAATAATAGGTATACTAAATGTCTGGGCAAATTCGAAGTCACGCGTATCATGTGCCGGAACTGCCATTATAGCGCCAGTCCCGTAACCCATTAGCACATAGTCTGCTACCCAGATTTGTATTTTTGCTCCGTTAATAGGGTTAATTGCATAACGTCCGGTGAAGACGCCGGTTTTACCTTTTGCAAGATCGGTTCTGTCGAGATCGCTTTTTAGTGCCGCATTCCTGATATAATTCTTAACTGCCTCTTGTTGCTCTAAAGTGGTTATTTGGTCCACTAATTCATGCTCCGGAGCAACAACCATATAAGTTGCACCGAATAAGGTGTCAGGACGGGTAGTGTAAACCCTCAATTTTTGGGTAGTTCCATCAATGGCAAAATCAACTTCTGCACCTGTTGACCGGCCAATCCAGTTACGCTGCATATCTTTAACCCCTTCAGGCCAGTCGAGCTGATCCAGCCCTTCCAGTAATCGTTCTGCGTAATGAGGAATTCGCAGCATCCACTGTTTCAGGTATCTGCGTTCCACTTCTTTCGTGCCGCATTTTTCGTGCGATCCGTCGTTAAGTACTTCTTCATTGGCGCATACAGTTTTGCAATTGCGGCAATACCAAACCTGTGCATTATCGTAGTAGGCAAGTCGTTTACCTGAAATATATTTCTGAATTTCAGTCTCCCCCTGCATCTTTATTGCATCAGGTATTGGAAGTTCACTGATCAGTCTTCCTTTATTTTGCTCCTTGTCAAACCAGGTATTGAATAATCGGGTAAAGATCCATTGCGTCCATTTGAAGTATTTTGGGTCTGTGGTGTTGATTTCCCGTTCCCAGTCGTAACTCAAACCTAATGACTGGATCTGACGGCGAAAAGTATCACAGTTATTTTGAGTTGTAATGGCCGGATGAGTTCCGGTCTGAATGGCATATTGCTCGGCAGGCAATCCAAATGCATCCCAGCCCATTGGATGAAGTACATTGAATCCATTTGCTCTCTTGTAACGACATATGATATCGGTAGCAGTATAGCCTTCGGGATGACCAACATGCAAACCTGCCCCTGAAGGATAGGGAAACATGTCCAGACAATAGAATTTCGGTTTCGACAAGTCTATTTCCGATTTAAAAGTCTTGGTGTCAGCCCAGTATTGCTGCCATTTTTTTTCAATCTCTTTGAAATTGTAATCCATCAGTTTTGAGCGTATTCGTTCTTAATCAATTAAGTTGCGAAATTAACGCTTTATTCGCTCTCATCCTTTGCGATAGTAAAGATTTGTGTAAAAAAATAGCGTGGGATGGTTCGATACATTATGTTTTTGCAGAAATTTATGCGCCGGGAATTCTGATATTTGTCAGTTAAACGTAAAAACACAGTATTTATCATTGTTTGCTTTGGTTTATACATCTGAATATCAGATTTATGCTCTTTTGCTGATTTAGGTGCTTTTTCAGTACGATCGGAAAGAAATCTGTAAATTTGAATACATTTAAATGTTCATATTGAGCATTAAAATGATTTGAATGATTAAACAATAACTTAAACATAATTATGATGAATGTCGGAATAGCTAATTTTATGGAAGGGCTAAAATCACGTACGCCAGGAGAAGTTGAGTTTCATCAGGCCGTTTTAGAGGTAGTTGAATCTGTTTGGGATGTTTATGATGCCAACCCGCGTTATAAAGCTGCTAAAATTCTTGAGCGAATGGTTGAGCCGGAGCGCACGATTATGTTTAGGGTTCCCTGGAGCAATGACAGGGGCGAGGTAGAAATTAACCGTGGTTATCGTGTTGAATTCAACAGTGCTTTAGGGCCTTACAAAGGGGGTTTACGGTTTCATAAAAGTGTCACTTTGAGTATTTTGAAATTTTTAGGATTTGAACAAACCTTTAAAAACAGTCTGACTACGCTCCCAATGGGCGGAGGTAAAGGTGGTTCGGATTTTAGCGCCAAGGGGCGAAGTGATAATGAGATTATGAGATTCTGCCAGTCATTCATGACTGAATTATTTCGGCATATTGGTCCAAATACCGATGTTCCAGCCGGGGATATTGGAGTAGGCGGACGGGAGATTGGTTTTCTTTTCGGACAATATAAACGAATCCGGAATGAATTTACAGGTGTACTTACAGGAAAAGGACTTGGCTGGGGCGGATCTTTAATTCGGCCTGAAGCCACCGGTTATGGTGCAGTTTATTTTGTGGAGCATATGTTAAAAGAGATGGGTAAAGACTTAAAAGGAAAAACTTTTAGTGTTTCTGGTTTTGGAAATGTAGCCTGGGGTGCCATCTGTAAAATCAATGAGTTGGGTGGTAAGGTTGTAACGGTTTCCGGACCTGACGGATATATTTACGATCCTGATGGTATCACCGGCAGAAAAGTGGATTACTTACTTGAGTTACGCGAGAGTAACAATGATGTTGTTGCACCTTATGCCGAAGAATTCAACGTGAAATTTTTCCCTGATGCCAAGCCATGGGATGCCAAGGTGGATATTGCATTACCCTGTGCAACTCAGAATGAGCTGGATGAATCGGATGTCAAAAAGCTGATTGCTAATGGCTGCTTTTTGGTAGCTGAGGTTTCCAATATGGGTTGTACCTCTGATGCTGTCAATTACATGGTCAATCATAAACTTACTTTTGCTCCCGGGAAAGCAGTTAATGCCGGAGGAGTAGCTGTTTCGGGATTAGAGATGTCGCAGAACAGCATGCGCTACAATTGGACCAGCGAAGAGGTTGACAAGCGCCTTCACCTTATTATGCAGGATATTCATGATACCTGCACAAAACACGGCAAGTCCGATGGCTTCATTAATTATGTAAAAGGAGCTAATGTTGGTGGTTTTGTAAAAGTTGCGGAAGCTATGCTCGCGCAAGGGCTGGTCTAGGTAAGTAATTAATTATCAATGCTATAATTTAGTAATTTATTGGTTTAAAGCTTGAATTATATAAAAGTAAGACCGGACAAGTGCCCGGTCTTACTTTTATATAATAGTTGTAACGTTTGTTTTAAACAATGAGTTTGTAGCCTTTGCCATGAACATTGATGATTTCAATGCCTTCTTCCGATTTCAAATGCTTTCTAAGTTTGGTAATATAGACATCCATGCTTCTGGCATTAAAATAGTTGTCGTCAACCCAGATTGTTTTCAGTGCAAAGTTTCTTTCGAGAATTTTATTGGCATTTACACAAAGCAGTCTGAGTAAATCGGCTTCTTTAGTCGTTAGCTTGGTGTTGTCTTTGCCATCCGATAATGTCTGTTTGCGGGCATCAAAGACAAACCTTCCCAATTTAAATGTGGTTTGAGAGTTGTCACCTTCACCGCTGATTCTGCGCAGTATTGCTTCAATCCGAAACAACAGCTCCTCCATACTAAACGGTTTGGTCATATAGTCGTCTGCCCCTATTTTGAAACCTTCAATCACATCTTCTTTCATGCTTTTTGCAGTCAGAAAAATAATTGGAATATCAGAATTCAGCATTCGAATCTCTTTCGCTAAGGTAAATCCATCTTTCTTTGGCATCATCACGTCAAAGATGCAAAGATCGTACTGATTCTTTTGAAATCCTTTATACGCAACTTCGCCGTCAGGATAAAGATCAGTATCATAGCCTTTTGCAATAAGATACTCTCTTAATAAGAGTCCCAGATTTTCGTCATCCTCTGTGAGAATCACCTTAATTTTCTTTTCCATAATTCTGAGTATTTTTTAATGGGAAATATAATCTGAATCGAGTACCCTTCCCTAAAGTACTATCAACTTTTATTCTGCCGTTATGAACGTCAATAATTCGCTTGACATAAGAAAGACCAAGCCCAAATCCCTTTACATTATGAATATTCCCGGTTGGTACTCTGTAGAAACGCTCAAAAATCTTTGCCTGATGTTCCTTTGGAATTCCGATACCATTATCTTTTACCTGTACAATAACCCATCCATTCCTGTTTTCGGTCGAAAGTTCAATCAATGGATTTGATTTGCCATATTTTACTGCGTTATCCAATAAATTGAAAATAACATTGGTGATATGAACCTCGTCTCCTCTGATAAAAGGATCTTCAGCTTTTAAATCAGTCATTAACTCGCCGTTTTTATTTGTTACCCGAATTTCAAAATTTGAAGCCACAGTTTCAGCGAGGCTATTCAAATCAATCTGGGTGAATTTCAATTTCAACCTTCCTTCATTGAAAACAGCCATCTGCAACACCTTTTCAACCTGATTGCTTAACCTCTTGCTCTCATCAAAAATCACGCCAGAAATATGATCAATTGTTGTCTGTGGTAATGAGACCGATGAATCCCGGAGCATCTGCGAAGCCAATGAAATGGTGGCAATTGGCGTTTTCAGCTCATGAGTCATATTATTAATGAAGTCATTTTTGATCTGTGATATTTTCTTTTGGCGCAAAATAATCTGGAGCGTCACAATAAAAATACCAATAATCATGAGTGTAAGTGCCAATGACGGAACCAGTAAAAAAGAAGTGGATTTAAAGAAACTTTGATTCTGATCAGGAAAATAAACACACAAATAATCAGGTTTAACAGGGTCATCTTCTGCCAGCAATAATTTTTTATATTGTTTTATTTTTTTCCCGGGACTATAATCCCTGCTCCCCATGATATTCGCATTTTTCCCATTGATCTGTGTTAACACGGTATACCGATAATCAAGAATAATATCATTACGTTTCAGCGCAGTATCCAAAGCCTGGGCTAAAATATCGGGAGGGATCCTTAATGATAGTGGCAATTCAGATCTTTCTTTCATGAAAATCTGATACCTGAGTTTTTGTGCGTCCTGAGCACTTTTCTTATTATATCCGTGCTGAAAACTTTGTATCTGAACCTGAGCAATAAAGTTGGAGGATTCCTTCACTCCGGACTGACCATTACTGCCGGATAATTTGTGGTAAACAGATATTTCGCCACTCGATTCCAATGCACTTGAAGGGAGATTAGGGCCTGAACTGGGGAATAATCCTGAAGAATTAACCGGCCAGTCACTTTGCTCGGCATCGAGTGCATAAAACTGATTGATCTCGCTGATATCAATCATTTCAGTTACATCCTGCAATGCTTTATAGACCTGTGTGCTGAAATTCTTCTCCTGAAGTTTCGCGGTATGCTTAATCGTCAACATTTGGACGCCTATCAATGAAATGGCAACAATGGCCATTACAACAATAAGGAAATATATCATTTTTCTACTCATCGTAGCAAAGATAAACCTATTAATGAATTAAGGCAATTCTCCTTAACATTATTTAACTTAGGAACTTAAAAGGTAGTGAAATTATCTTCAGAGGGCAGGTTGTTAAGATAAATCACTTGTGTCGGTTTTTGTCAATGCGTTGCGCGCCGAGTTTTGCTGAGCTTCTTTTTTTGAATAGCCCTCACCTTTGCCTGCAACCTCTCCGTCTATGCGTATTACGGAAATAAATGGTACCGTGTTTGGGCTCGATCCGGAGTTCTCGTGGGTGTCGAACTCGACCTCTCTTTTGTATTTCTGACCCCACTCTATGAGCTGACTCTTATAGTTTGTGTCACTTATCTCTAAAGTCCGAATATCCACATGAGTTGATAAAACTTTTTTAATCACGAAATTTTTAGCTCCCTGATAACCTGTATCAAGATAGATCGCCCCAATAAATGCTTCGAATACGTCACCATAGATATGGCTTGTTTCATTGACTGAATTTGTATTGGAATTGACAAAATGATTAAGGCCAAGTTTAAAGGTTAACTTGGTCAGGAAGCTTCTGTTGACAATTCGTGATCGCAGCTGAGTAAGGAAGCCTTCATCTTTATGTGGAAAACGATTATAAAGGTAATCCGCTACTATTGCTCCCAGTACCGCATCGCCTAAATATTCAAGCCGTTCATTGTTTATAGGCTGGCCCATAAGGTCAGTCGATGATGCCGATCTGTGGATAAATGCCAGATCATAAAGCCGGAGTTTTAACGGGCTAAATCCGGTTGTCTCTTTTATAAATGAATAAAACTCCTTTCTCGTAGAAGAGAGGAGTTTTATTCTATACCTTAAATCTCGTAGCACTTTACTAAGAAAGTTTTTTGAAGATTACAGATCCATTATGTCCGCCGAACCCAAAAGTGTTACTTAAAACATAATTAAGTTCGCGTTTTTTGGCCTTATTAAAAGTGAAGTCAATCCCTGGATCAATTTCCGGGTCAAGCTCAAACTGGTTGATTGTGGGAGGAACGATTCCATCCCTCATTGCCAGAATAGAGGCAATGGCTTCAACTGCTCCTGCAGCACCCAATAAATGTCCGGTCATCGACTTTGTAGCACTGATGCTGAGTTTGTAGATGTGATCGCCAAATACCCTGCGGATAGCTTTTGGTTCTGCTATATCGCCCAGTCCCGTTGAAGTTCCATGAACATTAATATAATCAATATCCGATGGTTTAAGACCTGCATCATCCAATGCTCTTTGCATCACTAATGCTGCACCTCCGCCTTCAGGATCCGGAGCTGTCATATGGTATGCATCGGTTGACATTCCTGTTCCGACTAATTCGGCGTACATGGTTGCTCCACGTCTTAAGGCGTGCTCATACTCTTCAAGAATCAGGGCGCCTGAACCTTCTGCCATTACAAATCCATCGCGTCCGGTGTCGAACGGTCTTGAAGCTGTTTTGGGATCGTCATTTCGGGTAGATAAAGCACGCATTGCGTTGAACCCGCCTACTCCTGCTTCATTGATTGCTGATTCGGAACCACCTGCAACAAAAATATTGGCCTTCCCAAGCCGAATATAGGTTGCCGCATCAATCATGGCATGAGTCGCGGATGCACAGGCAGTAACAGTAGTGATTGTCGGTCCGCGAAAACCATATTTTAAAGCGATATTCCCGCTGGCCATATTGGCAATCATCTTAGGAATAAAAAATGGTGAAAATCTTGGATTGTCAGGACTGGCGTTATACTCGGTAACGGATTGTAAAAAGGTATTTAAACCTCCAATTCCGGCACCCCAAATAACACCAACTTCATCCTTATCAATTTTTTCAAGATCCAAACCAGAATGCTTAAGGGCCTGAGCAGCAGCTATGTATGCAAATTGAGCATACAAATCATGCTTGTGAACCTCTTTCTTTTCGAGGTATTCACCCGGGTCAAAATTTTTTACTTCGCAGGCAAACTGTGTTTTGAATCTGGATGCATCAAATCGAGTAATAGGACCTGCGCCGCTAACCCCATTTGACAGATTTTCCCAAAATTCTTCTATGTTCTTACCAAGCGGGTTTATCGTGCCAAATCCGGTTACAACAACTCGTTTTAATTCCATAGTAAACTTTTGAATCCTTTATTTAGTGAAAATCAGGATTACTTCGCGTTTTCTGTGATATAGTTTATTGCATCACCTACAGTGCCGATCTTTTCAGCCTGATCATCAGGAATGGCAATATTGAATTCTTTTTCGAATTCCATAATTAACTCAACGGTATCAAGAGAATCGGCACCCAGATCGTTCGTGAACGATGCTTCCGATGTAACTTCGCTTTCATCTACTCCTAGTTTGTCAACAATGATCGCTTTAACTTTACCTGAAATGTCAGACATGTTTTTTTAATTTTTACGTTAATACTATTTACTAAATTTACTCGCTGATTTTATTGCTCAGCGAGTGCAAAGAAACAAAGAAAGGATTTCATCTTCCAAATATTTAGACAAGAATCTATTCTATTAGGTATGAAAATAAAGCAGAATAATTTTAATTAAAACATTTCGGTCGAATATTCTAAAAACAAACACATGTAATTGTATGGAAATGAAAAATATAGCGATTTTTGCTTCAGGATCGGGTTCAAATGCCGAGAATATTATCCGTTACTTCGAAAACCATAAAAATATAAGAATTGACTCAGTCTGGTCGAATAAAAGAGACGCCTTTGTTCTCCAAAGAGCTAGAAACCTTGGAGTGGAACCGATCTTTTTTACGCGGGAAGAGTATGCCGGGTCTGATAAACTCCTCCTGGAGCTTCAGCGGCGAAAAATTAACTTAATTGTTTTGGCGGGTTTTCTGTGGTTGATCCCAACGCAATTTATTGAAGCGTTTCCAATTATTAACATACATCCGGCACTGCTCCCATCATATGGCGGCAAAGGAATGTATGGCGCATTTGTTCATGAAACTGTAATCGCACACAATGACCGGGAATCGGGAATAACAATCCATCTTGTGAACAAAGAGTACGACAAAGGAGAACACCTTCTGCAGGTAAAATGCCCTGTATTTCCTGATGATACTCCGGACACTCTGGCTGCAAGGATTCATGATCTTGAATATGCTTATTTTCCAAGGGCCATTGAGGACTATTTGAGTAAAAACTATTAAAAAAATTCTGAGATGAAATTCCCTTCCTATCTTCTTCCCGGCGATAAAGTTGCAATTATCTCCCCTGCCGGAATTATCGAACGGGAAATAGCAGAGCGAGGTGCTGAATTGCTTCGGCAACAAGGATTTCGTGTGGAGATTGGTCAGCATGCTTTCGAACAGGAAGGCTTGTTTGCCGGATCTGATTGTGCCCGGGCTGCCGATATGCAGAAAGTACTTGATGACAAATCCATTAAAGCTGTTTTTTTCTCCCGCGGAGGATATGGTTCCATTCGCACCCATATGAAGCTCAACTGGTCGTCGTTTTTTAAAAAACCAAAGTGGTTAATTGGATTCAGCGATATAACAGTTTTCCACGCCTGCCTCGCGCGTCATGATATCGCTTCAGTGCATGGTGTAATGACAGCGTGGTTTGAAAAAGACGAAGTTCTCACCCAAAGTTTTTTAGATTTAATCGACCTGTTGAAAGGGAAATCGTCCGAATATGCCACACCTCCCCACGAATTGAATAAAAATGGTGTGGCTTCGGGGATTCTTACCGGAGGCAATCTGTCTATTCTTCAAAGTTTGCGCGGTACTCCCCTTGATATATCACCAAAAGGTAAAATTCTTTTCATAGAGGACATCGGTGAAAATCATTATCATATCGATCGCATGATGCAGAATCTTAAGGCCGGGCATGTTCTTGAGCAGCTCTCCGGACTGATAGTCGGATATTTTACTCAAATGAAAGATGGTGACACTCCTTTTGGAAAAAACGCCTTTGAAATAGTCAGGGAGGCGGTTGCGCCCTACCGTTTTCCTGTAGTTTTTGGTTTTCAGGCGGGGCACGAACTACCCAACTTCCCATTGGTTTTAGGAAGCCGTATTGTAATGGATGTGTTTGATGATCAAGTTTCCATAAAAACACTTAAACGAAAATAGCGAATGACGCCAGCCGCAGAACTTGGGAAAAAAGGTGAAGAGTTAGCTGTTGCATACCTTAAGAAAGAAGGGTATAAAATTTTGGCGCGTAACTGGTTTCACGATCATAAGGAAATTGATATTATTGCAAAACAAGGTGAAGAAATTGTCATCGTTGAAGTTAAAACCCGCGACGGTGATTATTTTGAAGAACCCTGGGAGGCTATATCAACGAAGAAGATCAGAAATCTTGTCGATGCGGCAGATGCATGGCTGAACCAGAAAGAGATTGATCTTGAGACACGGTTCGATGTTATTTCAATTGTTTTTTCGAATGATGTTAAATACGAATTAAGTCATTTTACCGGCGCTTTTATTCCTCCGGTTAATTAGACATAAGTGAACAGATTTTCTTAATTTTGAACCCGTTCAATATCTGTTTTTGATTCTAAAATTAATTATAATAGCTGATATATAATTACTTAAGTAAATTTATTTCATTATGGACATTGAAACGATCACTGCTTACTGTCTTTCAAAGAAAGGTGCTGCCGATAGTTTCCCTTTCGATGATGTAACGCTGGTAATTAAAGTAGGGGGTAAAATTTTTGCTCTGATTAATCTCGACCGCGACTTTTCAATAAATCTGAAATGCGATCCGGTCAGGGCCATTGAACTTCGCGAAGCAAATCCTGCAATTATACCGGGTTATCACATGAATAAAATGCATTGGAATACTGTTAATCTGGATGGTTCATTATCAAAAAACCTGATTATTGAAATGATAGATCATTCCTATGATCTTGTATTTAAGTCCTTACCCGCTAAGGTTCAACTGGAAATTAAACAAATTTAATTATTTATAAAATTATGACTTTCAATTTAAACGGCGCCGAATATATCGAACTGATCAAGCTTCTAAAACTCCTTCACATTGCTGAATCGGGCGGGCATGCAAAAATAATGGTTGAAGATGGTGAAGTTATGTTGAATGGTGAAGTTGAATTCCGTAAAAGGGCAAAACTCCGTCCGGGTGATCGGATTGAGGCGTCGGGTAAAGTAATTACCATCGCCGAATAATTCAAAGAGCCGTTTCTGACCAGGGATATCTGTTTATTCAAGGTTAGTGGTGTTTTATTACTATGTTTACATAAATAAGGTAGGGTAAATGCTTCAAAAAGCAGTATAGTATTAGAAAACATTTAAGACAAAATATGCTCCATGAAAAAAATATTGTGTTTATAAAAGCAACTTTGGCTTTCTTTTGTTATCTATAGTATGATTATGACAAATCTTCCTCCTTTTTCGAGGCTATTCAGGGATTTGCCGAAGGAAAGTTGAATTTACAAAGGAATATGAATTCCCGGATTAAAAAGTTTAGATGAGAGTAAATATAGTTCTGATAATAATAGCATTAATAGGTTTGACTTGGGAGTCAAAAGCACAAAAGACAGAAATTTCCGGGAAAGTAACAGAGGCTGGCACCAACTTGCCGATACCTTATGTTACAGTTGTTTTTCAGGGAACTTACATAGGCACCACTTCCGATCTCAATGGAAATTACAACCTGAGCTCGTTAAAGGCAACCGCTTCAATCGAAGTTTCTGCGGTTGGATACATTAAGCAAGTATTCAGGATCAAAATAAACCAGTTAAATAAATTGGATATTACATTGGTCGAGGATAATGTAACACTGGGGGAGATCACTGTCCGGCCTGGTGAAGATCCTGTCCTCGCATTATTCAAAAGGGTCGTTGAGCACAAGAAGCAAAATAATCCATCTGATTTTCCATCGTGGCAGACGAAGCTATACTCGAAAACAGAAGTTGATATCAAGAATATCAATGGTTCGTTGCGTAAAAAGAAACTTCTTAAACAATTTAATTTTGTATTCGACTATATCGACTCGCTTGAGTTGGAAGGTAAAACTTTTCTTCCTGTCTTTTTCACTGAAACGGTTTCTGATTATTCTCATAACAGTGTCTCCAAAGCAAATCAGGAAGTGATCATCGCAAATAAGGCTTCAGGAATGACTTCTGACCTGATTACTCAGTTTAGCGGGAAAATGTATGAAGGGGTGAATCCTTACGACAACTATATCATGATTTCCGATATTGGTCTGATCTCACCGTTGAACTCATTAGGTCTCCAGTTTTATCGCTATTCCTTGATGGATAGCACAATTGTTAATGGCCGGAAGATATACGAGATTTCATTTAAGCCGCGTCTTCCACAGGATCCGACTTTTAAAGGTAAGTTTTGGATTGAAGATCAAAGTTTCGCCCTGACAAAACTCGATATGCAGCTTTCCGCGAAAGCCAATGTTAATTTTTTGAATAATTTGCAATATTCAGTTGAATATCAGAAAAATGGAGAACGTTGGGTTCCCCGAAATGAGATGCTGATTGCTGATCTGGATATCCAAAAAGACAAAGACTCTGAGAAGATTGGACTTATGGGTCGAAAGACCAATATTTATCAGGATTTTAAATTTGTGGAATTGTCTGGTCAGGAACCATCAAGACGCAAGGATGAAATAATTGTAAATAAAAATGCGATACAAAAAGATGAGCTTTTCTGGAACGAATCGCGTCCTATTGAATTGCAGAAAAGAGAGGCAGGCATTTATGCAATGGTCGATTCGATTAAGAATGTGCCGCTTTACAAGACAATTGCAGAATATGTTTATATGTTCTATTATGGCTACCGGGATCTTGGGAAGGTGGAGGTGGGCCCTTATTTTTCGCTGATTAGTTCAAATAAGGTTGAGGGTTCGAGAGTGAGATTAGGAGGGCGCACAACAATGAAATTTAATCCCAACTTAAGAATCAACGGATACGGAGCTTATGGATTTAACGATGACGATTTAAAATATGGCGGTGGATTTGAATATTTCTTTTCAAAAAGACCACGCGAAATGGTCGCTTTTCAGGCACAGCACGACTATGAATTACTGGGTAAAAGTTCGAATGCTTTCACCCGGGATAATTTTCTGAATTCAGTACTTAGTAAAAATCCGAATTCAAAACTCAACATGACTGACCGGCTTACAGCCAGTTTTGATAAAGATTGGTCTCATGGTTTATCGAATCAGATTTCAGTTACTTCATTAAATATTAAATCCGGACCTTTCGTTCCTTTTATTGATCCTCAGGGAAACCTGA
>CAYHDA010000056.1:10390-18369 GCA_964355145.1 uncultured Mariniphaga sp. | reverse complement strand
ACTAACAATCTATGTAAAGAGCTTTATGTTGTTGTACAGCCAATGGCCTTCCATCGCAATCTATTCGCTCTGGCGTATCGTAAACGCAAGCGAATGCCGGAATTTCTCCCCAAAGTACCTCCTCGTCAGGAAAATTTAAAGGTTTCTAATGTAGGCAAAATTATAAAAAATAGATTGATATCCTGGTTCTATTTTAGGAATTATTTTCCGAAAATTTAAAAATTAATTATAGACAGGTTCTGAAAATTGATTTTTTAAATAATTTTAAATCCAGGTTCTGGTCCTATATTTCAATCAGGAAGTGGTCTGCCCTTCAATCGAAAAGTATACTATTTTAACATAATAAAATGATATTAGAAATACATATTCAGTCTGTGATAGACGATATGCCTGAACGAAACGATAAGAAGATACAACAAGGTATTCGTAAGCAAATTCTGAAGAAAATAGATATTTTGCAATTTCTTCATGAAAGATATCATTACCAAACAGAATCAATTTTCAGAGGTGATTAAAGATGCTTTTCGAAACACATTTTCACATGCTTCCACATTTTATCTGTCAGTACATGCCCTGTATCAGGCTCGATGAAGAAAGTGAAATTAGCTGTTGCCCCTGCCATTTTGTAAGCATCTTTTATCCTTTCCAAGCCCAAACGTACCGATTCGATCGGACTGCCACTGTCCTTTTCCCCAAAATTCAAATGCAAAGCTCTGGGAGCAATAAGAGCTGCAATATCAGGGGTGTCACCATACTTTTTCCATCCCGGGACAAAATTTGGAAAGCAATGCAGGATGTGCGACTCCTCAATAGCATCATAAGTTGGCAGACAGCAATTGCCAATTATGCATTTCAGGCGTGGTTCCAAAGGACCAACGAGCCATGCATGTGTGGAACCCATTGAATGACCATAACAGCCCAACCGTTTTGAATTTACTTCAGGACGTTCGCAAAGAAAGTCAATGGCTCGTTTCATTTCGAGTACATTTCTCCAGGCCATACTGCGGCCTCTCACAACTTCCCTGAGAAATTCGAAACGTTCGTAAGATCCGTCCTTCAGCTTCCCGGTTGGGTCTTGTCGTTCTTCAAAGCAAAGCGCATCAGGACAAAGAACTACATAACCTTCGCGTACCAATGAAACTCCGGTATAATGCATCGGATTGCCGGAGAGACCTGCAGGTTCGGATTTTCCCAAATGATATTCGCCATTGTGCTGATGCCAGACAGCGATTCCCGGTGCAGGTTTATCTTTGGTAACACTGTCAGGAATCAGCAATAATGCTGGAATTCTCTCGCCTGGCCGTGCTTCATATGTCAATGATTCGATTCTGTAACCATCCTTTTGAATTGTTTCCCTGATATTTACATTTAAGGGTGTGCGATCGGGGAATGAACCACCCAGACAGACCTGGTATTTTTTTCGTAACTCTTCAGTGGGAGAGGAGTCCAGATTCGAGACAGGGGCTACAGAAGAATAGACATCTGATATTCCTATTCCTGTCGTACAAGCTCCAAGTCCAATAATTAGTTCATGTTTCAAAAAATTACGACGATTGTTTTTTCTGTTTAGTATCATGATTTTCGGAATGGGTTCTCACAAATTTAGTTTCTTTTCTGAGATGGGCATTTAAAATTTCATGAGTAAGATCTCCCTTTCAAATATAGATTGGTTATATTCCGTTTATTGGATTAATTAATTCTGTGAAGTTATTCAAATAGCCTATCAGGACTGAAAATTCAGAAAATTTAAATTGGAAAATTTACAGGCTCTGTTTCGATTAATGCTTTTGTTTCATTAATGCTTTTGTTTCATTAATGCTATCATTAGTCGCTTTCCTAACCTTTTTTAGATACTCCACTTGTCTGAAATAAGTTGAGTCTTTTGTTGATATTATCCATTCTTCAAAATTAGTATCTAAAAATGTTTTTGCATTAACTCCTGCTCCAGTTTCTGTAGGCATTCCAATGAACGGAAAGAAATCATCCTTTTGTTTTAATGCTAAGATTTTCCTGCAAAGCACATTAAAATTATGGTCTACATTACCTATATATTCATAGTATATACGCCATTCATTTTCCGGGGAGTAAGTTAAACCTTGATAAATCCAAAAACAAGCTGAAAAATTTGCTAAGTCATTATCTTCAAAGAAAAATGATCTTTCCCGAAGGATTGTTTTGCATTCTTTTACACTATTTCTGACTTTGACTATGTCTTTCGGCTCTCGATCGAAAACCATTTCCGAAACAAGAACTGCCAATTCTGAATAAGTTTTTTTTAATTCTGATACTGCTTCAAACTTCTTTTGTTGATTAAATTTATCTAAATCAGCGTTTTTTTGATAATCAATTATTCTTAGTGTGTTAAAATATCCAAATGCAGTAAAAACTATGGCTATAAGTGTACTTAATTTCATTATTAAGTCAATCAGGTCCTTTACTTCAAACCCAAATGCTTTTTTAGTTTGCTTAACTGCTTCTAATGTTACACGTTTAACAACTAACTCCCCATTTTCATTCGTTTCTAATTCCTTTTTCGTTTCACTCCAATCCATTTTTTTTTTAGTTTTAATAAGATCATTTTCTTTCATGGTGGATATTTTTTGGTTACAAGGCTTGGTTATTTGGCTACTAAGTAATGGTTAAAATATAATGTCGTATTTTACACCTGCATTTTGCAAGACAATTTGCTGAATTGATCTTCATTACAGCGAAAGAATGGGATGATAATTGAGCAGGAATATAATCCTAATACACTAAGTTAGAGAAAAAAGGGATTAATTGCAACAGAACGGACAGTATTTTTCAGGAAACCATGCCGGACTTCACCGAATGCTTCCAATTTAATTTCATTAGGTTTGATTGAAAGTCTGTTCGGATATATTCAACTATTAACAGAACCCGGTCTCTTTCTGCGGAGATGACAATCAGGTAATGAACAATGCCACCGATATGGCCAAACATTTTGCCAAAAGGTCTTATAACTTTCTCCGGCTCCCTTTAACGATTGAGTTTATGGAAGAACTGATGGTGATGGAAAAATCCCATAGGTCAGAGATAATCCAGGCAGAAAATGGAATAGGCACATGGATGCACGAAGATGGGTTACCGACTGACTCAATATTATTTTTGCATAATTGCACAATCTTGCATTTTTTAGAACAGATTTCACAAATAGCATAAAATATAAATTTTAATCTCTGATAATCAATGATATGTGAAATATAAAGTGCCGGTACCTATCGAAAAATTAAACCTTTATGGTGCAATTAATGATTTAGCCAAGGCGTCCGACAAAATGCCAGGTTCCTTACGCGATCTAATAACCCGAAATTTATATATTTCAGCGAATATACTCCCTGATTGTTTCAAATCACCAAATAAGGTCCTATTTAGAGATTATAATCCCTAAATAGGATCTGTTTTGGAGATTATGATTTATTTTACTGCTTTCACAACCAAATCGATGACCATGATTACACGAATTCTTAAAGAACAATTGTCCAGTCGGATTGGAAAGGGGAAAGTGATTATTTTAATTGGACCACAGCAGGTGGGCAAATCTACGCTGCTTCGTGAAATACAAAAAGAGTCATCTCAACCAACTATGTTCATCAACTGTGATGAACCGGATATGCGTTTGATGCTGGAAAATGTCACATCTACTCAATTGCAATCTATGATTGGCAACAATCAAATTGTAATGATCGATGAAGCCCAGAAAGTGCTCCATATTGGGAATACACTTAAGTTGATGGCTGATAACATCAAGGATGTACAAATTGTTGCCACCGGATCGTCAACATTTGAACTATCGAACAAGATTAATGAGCCATTAACGGGCCGGAAATTTGAATTCAACATGTACCCAATATCTATACACGAATTGGTATTAGAGCATGGCAAAACGGAAGAGCAAAGATTATTGGAAAGGCGAATGATTTATGGACTTTATCCTGATATTGTTAACAATCCGGGTAATGAGCAAGAGTATTTACTGGAATTGACAAACAGTTACTTGTACAAAGATATTCTGGCCTTTCAAAACATCCGATAGCCTGAAGTTCTAAATAAATTACTCACAGGACTGGCTTTACAGCTTGGTCAGGAGGTGTCTTACAACGAACTTAGTCAACTGATTGGAGTAGATAAGGCGACCATAGAAAAGTATATTGAATTGCTGGAAAAATGTTTTGTTGTATTCCGTCTTAGTTCATTTAGCCGCAATCTGAGAAATGAATTGAAACGAACACGAAAGGTTTTCTTTTATGACAACGGGGTACGGAATGCTATACTGAATAATTTTTTACCATTGGCTTTGAGACAGGATGCTGGTGCCTTGTGGGAGAATTTTATGGTAAGTGAAAGGGTAAAGCGAAATTCCTATGCCCGGGATTACAGAAAAATCTATTTTTGGCGTACCCAAACTCAGCAAGAAATTGATTTATTGGAAGAGAAGGATGGAGTTTTGTACGCTTATGAGTTTAAATGGAATCCCAAACGAAAGGCCAAAATTCCCAAGTCTTTTGTGGATGCCTATCCTAATTATCGTTTTGAAGTAATTACTTCAAAAAATTATATCGATTTTTTAACGAACTAACTCAATGACGTTGAGATAATTCTTTTCTGAATTTACTCATTCCGGATGGTTCAAAACTGATTATTTGCAGCGTATCTATACCTTAAACGGCACTAAAACGGCACTGTACACAAAAAACAAGGGTCAGGCCACATGGTCTAACCATTTGATTATCAATCCGTAGGGGTGACAAGAAGACAATCAATCGCCACAAATATCATTAATTCAGTAACTTACAAAGTCAATTTCAGTAGAGGTCACCTAATGGTTCAAAAACGGAAGAACGACGAGCTTAACACTCACATATTGACGCAATTATAATCATTCTGTATTGATTTTCCAAATTTGCGGAATAAAAATATTTCAAAAGACGAAAAATTGCATTTTCGGGCGTTTCTGTCATTTTGAAACTTTTCCATGATGCCAACCTTTCATCGTTGTGTAAGGCGTAAGATTTCCCATATTGTGAAACTTTACTACGAACTTTACTACGAACTTTACTACGAACTTTACTTCTAAACCTTTATCTCCCAGTATCCTGATTTATCTGAACCAATTCTTACAATAATACCAAGAACTTTAAGATTCGCAATTTGTTTTTGAATGGCCCTGGTTGAAATATCTAACTCTAAAGCGATTTCAGAAGCTGTAATTTTAGGGTTTTGCCTGATTGCTGATAAAACGAGGGTTGCACTTTCCTTTAATAATGTATTGAAGAACTAGTCACATCAAAAAGGCATTTTTCATTCTATCTTGTTCTAACCGACTTATCCCCATCATCGTAGCCAGAATGTTCCATTTTGAAACCTGAGATTTTATCGATGAGATTAATTCTAAAGCCCGCTTCTCTGAAAGGCGGAAATAGGGCAGGACTTCCATTGCAAGATCCAAATTCAATGAGTTGTCCGTTTCACTAATATTTAATTTTAATCCGGTACCTGTCGGATTGGGATTTAAATCGTATGCCGGGGATAAAATCCATCCTGTAGGTGTTAGCATGAATCCATGATTTCGCAAATGATCATCTGTATTGTGACAACAAACAGAAAATACGATTCGTGTCCAAAGTTCCTCAAGGTCTCTTTGAACATTGGCCCCATTTCGTAAAATGAATTCGGCAAGCTCAAGATAACTGACTCCATCATGAAAATCGGTACCATCTGTATAACCCAATAACGTCATTGCAGAAGCAAAATGGATTCGTTTTTTTTCAGGCGTTCTGTCGAAACGTTTACTTAAAAAGGTATGAAACCGACCGGAAAAAAGTTGGACCATAGCGTCTGCCATACGGATGCCACATAGCTTTGCCATTTCAGAGGTAATCATTTCCCATGCACCGATGTTGTATTCGTCATACTTGCTTGGGAATTTGGCAATCCACAAGTCTCCGCTTTTATCCTGAACACTCGCCTTGGGTCTTGCACCTCCCAGCGAAGAGCCCGGAGCAATGAGCATATTCAGCCATTTAAGAGTTTCCTGGTCTGTCGGCGGTTCTTCTTGTTCCAGCTGCAGACTGGCATTTTCCAATTCCCGTAAAGATGTCCAAGGAGGCGCGGCCAATGCTTTATTATCATTTAAAAAATTACCATTTATATCTTCTTTGAAACGCATTGCACCCATCCGGTACTCATCATAGACACCTAATAAAAAATCAGATTCCTGTAGTCGTTTTTCGGGACGTTGTTCTATACGTGCCATAACAGCTTCTCTGCGTTTCATCAGAACACGTCCCCAACGATCCGGAGACGAATCAAGGAAGAGGCCGAAATTGCTTTTCTCCTCTCTTGCATATTGACTGCCACTATATAATTCTAAATCAGGATCAAGCAAAAAACTATTGCCAGAGATTAACCATTCATGATTATATTCGAAAGAAAATATTTCTTTGCCGCGAACGATGGTAACTGTAAGATAGCCCATTATGCCAGGTTTGTCGAGCGTTTCCCAGTCGGCGTATACAATTATTTCTCTTTTATTCTTCATTCTCCTTCGTTTTATACCGTTTTTTTGGAGCCCGCTCTTTGGTTAACAATCCTGCATCCTGAAGTTTCCGCCCCATCTCATCATCTTTAGCAAGCATTTCAAAATCTTTTTCGAGACCCAAAACAAATAATACCTGAAGGTATGTTCCAATAGAAACGGAAGGTGACCCCTTTTCTATTTGCCATAAAGTTGAACGGACAATTCCTGCACGTTCAGCAACTTGTTGAGATGTAAATTTCCTCCTTAATCTTGCAAGTTTAATATTTTCACCTAAGTCCTTCAGAATCCGACCAAGGCGTGGTAGCAATACTGTCTTTGATGTCTTCATAACGATTGTTATATCGAGCAAATATAAATAAATTGATTGATATCACAAACATTACCGTATTAAGACAAAGTTTGTTATTCCGAATTAAATAATTTTAGTTTTGCATTTAGAGCAACAGAATGAGAATTTGGCACTGATCTGCCGTGGATCATTTGAGTAACATGTCATTTTAATTGCTGCTGCCATACAGACTTTTTAATGGCATCCGTCAGTGGACGGACTTGTTCTGGCACGCCATTTTTATTATTCAGTTGGCTGATAAGAGGTTATTACCAAACGGCCTTCTTCAACTTTCACATAAATGATTTCATGAGGTAAGAAGCCGGCAGTTTCAAGCCATTTCCCGCAGAGGGTCAGCTTTGGAATAACTTTTATGTCACGTGTATATTTCTTTGAAACATACTGTGGCTGGAGTTTAAATTTGCGTGTCATGGTTAATCCTCCGATGGTACCCCATCTTAATATCTCTTTGCAATTTGTATTATGATATTCGATCAATTTACAAAGTGTCATATCTGGTATCTCCAATCCAAAGAATTTATTCTTGATGGCTTCAGCGGTTGGTATTTGCTTGCTCAATACAAGCTACTGATAGTATATCACCATCTTTGTCCTTAACTACTCCAAATAGGAATTCAACTGGTTGTTTTCTGCCAGATTTGTTTTAGCCATTCCCTTGCCAAAATCCCACTGGTCCGTTGAAATCTTTCGTTTTACAGAGATTTCGCATCGTTTTGCATCAACAGTTATACGGGTATAAATAAGATCTAACCCGTTGATTATCTTGTTTGTCTGAACAAAATGAATACCGAAAGTAGAGTTGTTCATATCAATTTCAGTTTAATAATTTCAAACATGAAAAAAAGGTCACCTATCTGTACCTCCTTCAAGCTTAAAAAGTGACCAAAAAAGGTCAAAATAGACCAAATTTAATGGTCACATACAAACTGATATTGATTGGATTATTTTGATATGACAAAAATCAAAAAGACCACAAAATCAATGATTTGTGGTCTTTTGATTGGGTTTGGAAACCCATTATGTCGGGGTGATAAGATTAATTATATTGTCTAATCGACTGATATTCAGTAT
>CAYHDA010000056.1:1682-10380 GCA_964355145.1 uncultured Mariniphaga sp. | reverse complement strand
TAAAAGTATACTAGATTATTGGAATTATTATTTATTTGTAATAAAATTGTGCATTAATGATTCTTTTTTAGATATTTACAAAAATATTTTAAAACTTCATTATTTGTGCTACTATGAAACATTATACCGACGACCAAATAGCAAGTTATGTAAATAAATACATCACGCCACAGGATCTAAAGATAACGAAAATGATCCTTACAACCCAGACTGACAAAAATGGAGAATCAATGATTTATATTCGTCTTCGACGATATGATCCTTTAAAAAGAAAGGATATTAAAGAAAAGAAAATTCCAACAAATATTCGGGTAAATCCTAAATTCTGGTCAAGTAAGAAAGGAGAGGTTTTAAAGTGTGATTTTAACTTTCAGAAAAAAAATCGATTCATTAATGATAAGGAGAGTCATATTAAAAATTACATAAATAATCCCGGAGTGGATTATGTAATGGCTCAATTGAGTAAAGATGAATTTTTAATTATAGAGGAAGTATTTCCCTCAATTAAGCTTTTAAAATTTAAAAAGTGTTTAGCCGATTATGTTGATGAATATTATGAAAGACGAAAAAAATTAGGTCACCCACATGGAACCGTGAAAGAGTTTAAAACAGTTCTTAACCGCATCAAGAGTTTCGATGACAGTTTAAATATAAAAACCAATCTACCTGATATAAATATTAGTTGGTCTGATAAATTCGAATTATGGTTAAAAGAAAAATATTCAGGTGGAACCATAGAGAAGACCTATACCATTTTGATTACCGTATTAAATTATCTGTGGGAGCTAAAAGATGAGTTAAACATCGAAATGACAGATAAATTTAAATCCGGACGATTCAAACGTGGCGATAAAAGTAAAAACAAACCGAATCCATTAACCGAATCTCAGCTAATGGCATTATATAACCATAAATTTGATAATCTGCATTTGGAGACTGTCAGAAAGATGATTTTACTTCAATGCTTTACAGGAATACGCTACGATGATATTAAAAGAATTCGACCCGATAATATTGAAGATAATGTTTTGGTGATTACTCCAAAAAAGACGGAACGGCATGATATAGAGGTTAAACAGCCATTAAATGCGTTCTCGAGAGTATTGCTTGAAGAAGTAAATTATGATACCTCTGTTTACAAGATGCAAAACCAGCCCTACAATAGGTCAATAACCGCTTTGCTGAAAATAGTTGCCGTAAAAGATGAATTCCTACACCTGAAGTTTAAAACAGATCATACAAGCCATAATTTTAGAGATACTTTTATTTCACAGGCAGTAACCAAAGGGGTAAACTGGAAAAGCATACTCAAATGGGTAGGGCAATCCTCCTATGCAATAATGGACAGATATATACATTTATCAAATACATTTGAAGAAAGCGAAATGAAGAAAATGTATGATATTACCGAAGCCAAATCCATCCTATCAAAAGAATAGGGTATGTTTAGCAGTTTGTCTGGGACTTGAATGTACGTTCAAATTATTGAGTCCAATCAGGGAAATAATTTTATTATGAGGTTCAAATTGTCTGCTATTAAGCAATTTTCCAGCAGTATTTAATGCTTGGCTTCACAAATGAAAAAAATGTGCATTCAGACATCTTGGCCAATTGTGAAGCAGAACTTTAAAATCAATGGTAACTGTTGTTCTAGTATTAGCTTGAAATTACATAATGACGATTAAATCTGAATGGGAATAAGATATTGAATTACTTCATCCCAGTTATGGAAGACTCCTTCAGGGCCAAAATGGATGAGTTTGCCTTTAAATTTATCTGAACCATTTTTATCTTTATTGTCATCAATTAAATAATCACCTTTATTAAGGTTCTTATGGTGTGACAAGATCACCCGTTTATAGGCGTGTTTATCTTTAATGTTACCGATGTGTTTCTTAACCCACTCTATTTTATCACTTGCCGCTGTTGGATTTCCCCAGGATGAAGTTGATAATATGTAAGTATCGTAGTGTTCACAAAGTAATTTAAAAGACTCAATGGCTTTAGGCATAGGGTCCATTTTAGAAAAAATATGAGGCGCCTCATCTTCCCGGCCATGGTACTCAATTTTTTCCTCTATGGTTAACTTATTAATGCCTGATTGAAAATCAACCAGAACCCCATCCATGTCAACGTAAACTATTTTCTCCATTTATTTTATTTTTTATTAAATCAATATATACGATTCCTGCCTTTACTCCCAAAATTTTTCCATATTTTTTCTGCCTCTTATTACAGTGATTATCTCAATTAAACACTGTAAGACTCAGCATTGTTTAGTGATTTAATAAAACCTCAATCGGGTAAATGGTCTTGCTGTTTAAAATGCCATTAAAGATGTCCTCATAAGAGGTAGTATCCGCAATTAATTGTTTATGTATCCGGTCCTTCACAACAGCCGGATTTTCATTAACTACCTTCAAATTACCTCTTAATCAAATAACTCTTTTTGATTGTACCAATTTCAAGGTTGAAAAGTTTAATATTATTCAGGATTTTTGGTGTGCTTTGCTGTCCTATTCAATAACCCAAGAAAATATACTAATAATAAAGAATTATGAAGATCACTTCAGAATTATTCGAAAAGAGTTTTTTTTACATAGGTGCTGGATTTGATACTGAGCCAATGGAGAGGTTTACCCACATTACCGATACGTTTCTTTATGCAAATCTTTTTATTGAGAAGGAGAAGATTACAAAATGGTATGATGAGAAATTTCAACATGGGGATTTTCGGATTATTGAAAAAACCATTGCTGATGATTTTGATGAACTAGATTATTTTGAAATGAGTAAAGACTTTACCCGTCACCTTATGAGACCTGATTTCATTAGTGCTGAAGAGCTGCGGTCATATTCAGACACTTTCCAGACGGCACAGGGTCTGTCGCAATTTGCGGTTTTTTACAAGGTGTTAAGAAAATCTTTAAACAGAGAATTCACCGTAATTATTTTTAGTGGTGAGGGAATAGCTTCGTATATCGCTTTAAGTCAGAATGGAAAATTTGCGCCTAAAATACTTGCTACGATAGAAACAGGAGTCGTGGAACATCCGGAGAGTCTTTTGAATAATTTTTTCAAAAATATCCTTAAAAAAAGACCGTTGCTCTGGATCAGAGGATTCGAACCGCGTTATTATCCTCATTATACCAGAAATGCTGCATTGGATGAAAAAGGTGTGTTTTCGGTTAAGGCGCTGGATTTTAATCTAAAATATTATTGCGGATGGTCGTATTTTCCAAGGCAGAGGTCGATGAAAAGGTATTGTAAGGGTTTTGTGACCAGTGAAACCTTCAATTCTTTAGTTTCAATGAAACTAAAAAAAGAATACATTGATATAAATCACCAGTTTTGTTTTAAAGGTATCGAAGAAAACAGAGAAAATATTAAATCAAATGATATCGTGCTGTTGTCCCGAAAAATTAGTCAAGAAATTCAATTTGAAGGTATTACGGTATTGATTTTAGAAGATCTTATCGGGTATCGTAATTACTTATATAGCTGGGCAGGAAGTCCTGTTATTAATTATCTTTTTAATTCACTGGATTTGATGCCAGTGCCTACAGGATCAACGATTCATATTATCCCATTTTTCAAAGAAGACGGGGGAGAAGTGTATTTTCAAACGGTGAAAAAGTTCCCCTTTAAAACAATAACTTATGTGAAAAATCCATTTGATTTTATTGATTTTAAAGAATCTATGAATTAAGGATAAAATTCATTATCTCAATATTTTTGCTTATTTTCGGAAGAATAATGTTATGTCAAGATATTTCAGGTAAAACACGAATTGCCAGCAACTTAATTTCGGAATCTAAATAATATTCAGAAGATGAGAACATTTGAATTAACTTTATGAATAACTTCCGAATACTGCTGAACCAGGCAAGAAACAGTCTAAATTACTTATCCTGAAAACGATTTTAAAATTTAATCAAGCTTGAAAAACCACCTAACGCCATTTTATTTCTTCGGACCTTTGTCAAAAATCAAAGGATTCTTTGGTGATTAAAATAAACATAAATTTTAAAAGATGGAAATCGAAAAATTATTAAAACCGACACCTGCTGACTACGAAAAACGTGATGCATTTAATAAAATGTTATCAGACAAAAATCATTCTGACGAACTGGTTTTTGAGCAACTGGATTTTCTAAACAGTATTGACTGGGGTGGTGAGCTGTTTATGGATGGGGGGAAGTGCGGTCTGAAAAATGCCCTGGGTGAAGTTATGCTGGCACCGGTTTTTGAAGACATGAAACTGCTTACGCAAGATGACATCAAAAAAGGTGATCGCATTGTCGCACTTCAAAACGGCAAATGGGGAGTCGTACTTGCTGATGGCACTGGCAGCTGGCTCGTACAGCCTGAATATGATGCTATCGGTTACCCCAATAATCTGACCTACGTTTGTAAAAATGGTAAATGGGGTGTCATTGATCTTTCCAGGCAGGAATTTATAATTCCGCTTGAATGTGATAAAATATTTGCTGACAATGGGTTTATGTTTATTAATGGCATTGGGTTTTATGAGAAAGGTGGTAAGACAGGTGTTGTGACAGCTTCTGGCGAATTCACCGAAGCGATCTTCGAGGATGTTGAAGCTGAACCTGATGAATATGTAAAGGTGAAGTTGAATGGTGAATGGGGTTTTATCAATGAAGATAACCAGTTTACTGCTGAGGAGGAAGAGGCGTGGTATTTTAATGAAATATAAAATATAATCTCAGTTTAATTTAACTCATATTGATTATGGAATTACTACTAACTATTGCAGGAACGGCTGTCGGTTTACTCATCGGATGGCTTATTGCCAGGCTAAGTTTTAATGCCTCTACGCACTCTGAAAAAGAGGTTGCTCAGTTAAGATTTGGTGAACTGGAAAAGGAATTTTTAACATTCAAGGCTACTGCTAACGCCAAAATTGAAACAGCCCTTGAAAATGCAGTACTTAAACAGAACGATATCACTTATTTGAATCAACGTTTAACGGACTCCAATAATGCGTTTATGGATTGCAAACAGGAATTGGCTACTTGTAAAGCAAATAGTGAAGCATTAAACGGAAGGCTTGAAACCCAAAAAAAGGAGATAGAAAAGCTAGGAGAAAAATTCAATACCGAGTTTGAGAATATTGCCAACCGAATATTGGAAACTAAAACTGAAAAGTTTACCGAGCTGAATAAAAGCAACATGAAGGATCTTCTCGATCCTCTTGGGCAGAATATATCCGAATTCAAAAAAACAGTGGCTGATGTCTACGACAAGGAATCCAAAGAGCGATTTTCATTGGAAGAAAAGGTGAAAGAGTTAGCGATACTTAATAAGGTGATCAGCGATGAGGCGCGTAATCTGACGAATGCATTAAAGGGCGAAGCAAAAACACAGGGACGATGGGGTGAGATGATTCTTGAGAGTATTCTCGAAAAATCGGGGCTCCGAAAAGGGGAAGAATATTTTATGGAGCATGAATTAAAGGATGATGAGGGTATTGCACTAAAATCAGATTCTGAAAATAAAAAGATGCGACCTGATGCAGTGATCAAATATCCTGACAACCGAAGTGTTATCATTGATTCAAAAGTTTCGCTCAATGCCTTTACTCGTTACCTTGCGGCAGAGAATCTGGAAGTCCAAAAGGGAGAGCTTGCAGCACATGTAAGCGCGGTAAAAAATCATATTGTTACATTAAGCTCCAGGGGATATGATGATTACGATAAATCGCTTGATTTTGTGATGATGTTCATTCCCAGTGAACCAGCATATATCGCGGCCCAGCAAGGTGATCCTGATTTATGGAATTTTGCTTACGAAAAACGGATTTTGCTCATCAATCCAACTAACCTGATCATATCTTTAAAGCTTATCGTTGATTTATGGAAAAGGGAATATCAGAATAAGAACGCACAAGAAATAGCAGACAGGGGCTCAAAGCTTTATGATAAGTTTGTAGGATTTGTTGAAAATATGGAGGGAGTCGGAGCAAAAATCGATGATGCCAGAAAGGCCTGGTCTGCTTCGTTTGGTCAGCTAAGTACCGGAAGTGGGAATCTCATTTCACAGGCAGCCACTCTTAAAGATTTAGGGGTGAAATCCAAAAAGGAGCTGTCAAAAGATAAAGTGGCCAGAGCCAGAGGAACAGAATTACCTGAGGAAGATTGATTTTTAATCTTTCCCGAATAATAATATATACGAAGACTTTCTGTCAGTTTTCGAGGGTTGCAATAAGTGCTGTTTGAGCAAAATTCGAAATATATATCTGATTGGAACCTGGATGATTCTGCATATCTTCGGATGCAAGGCTAATGATTGTGCCAGTGTTATTATTGAGGATGTGGTAGGGAAATTCAAAAATAGTGATTTTGTCGGTTAATTTTTTCTTTGCCGTTTAGTTCATCTGCGCTCTTAAAATTGGCAATAATGTTTTTTTGAATCTTATTACATCACTTGGCCTTGATGGATTGCCGTTTGTTGAGGCAAACCTATTAGCAGAAGCAGCAAGAGTGTTCTAAAACTTATCCATTTCTGTTAACCTCTCCGATCTCACGGTGGTTGAGCCTGATGAAATTGAGAATGACTCTGTTCATTCACAACGACGACTGAAATTATTTTGTCAGTATTCGGGTCCATCACTTCTCAATGCCTCTTTTAAATAATTTTGAGATGTATAACTATGACGTGTTTTGGCTTACCCGTCTTTTACTTTTGTTTTCTTATTAAAAATTTATTACATGCTTAAATCATCACTTTCATTTGTTGATTTTATCGAGAGTTCAGAAACAATTAAGTTACCCCAGGCTTCAGGGGCCTCTCAGTTGTCGAATGTATTTATTGAACCAACCCGGTCGTATATCAATGAAAAACACTTGTTTGTAGCCCGATTCAATGCGATTCCAAATCTGGTGAATGAGATCAGAATTAATTGCAAAAAGGCAAATCTGTGGTTTTTTGACAAGTACGAGAAGGAAATAAAAGACTCTCATTTTTCGAGGATTTATTTCAATAGTAAAAAGCAAGCTGAAATTGACGATGTATTTTATTTTTTGTATGATGATTTAATGGTTTATTTTGACACTCAGAATTCCATTGCCAGATTTCTGTTCAGGAACACCGACATTGAAAAAGTTGAAGCTATAGTTTCCGAAATCAAGCAGTTTAAAAGGAGAAAATTAAGCAGAAGATCTGAAATCTCACTTTTGATAAGTACCCGCAGTGGCATTGAAACAAAATTAATGCATATCAACAAACCCAAACTGAGCATTGCAGACAACTACAATGATGATTTTAAGGAGATCCATCAGACTATTTTGAAAAGGCTTTCAAAGAAAAATGATAAAGGGTTAGTTCTTTTACACGGAAAACCCGGGACAGGGAAGACTTCGTATATTCGGTTTTTGATTACATCGGTAAATAAAAGCGTTATTTTTTTGCCACCCAATATGGCCAGAGCAATTACCAATCCTGATCTGCTTTCGATATTGATCGACAATCCCAATTCAATATTTGTGATTGAGGATGCAGAGAATATTATTGTTGACAGAGAGAAAAACGGAAACTCACCAGTGTCGGCCTTACTCAATATTTCTGACGGACTACTTTCTGACTGCCTGAATATTCAGATAATTTGTTCCTTTAATACCGATATCTCGAAGATTGACAGTGCCTTAATGCGAAAAGGCAGGTTAATTGCCAAATATGAGTTTAAAGAACTGGAGGTGCCAAAAGCGCAGGCTTTGTCTGAAAAATTGGGATATGCAAGCGAATTCACCTCTTCTATGACACTTTCTGCAATCTACAATCAGAATGAAATGGACTTTCAGCAGGGCAAAAGGCGGAATACGTTAGGGTTTACCGTCTGAAGTAAATAATGAAAATGAAATTTTATTTATGAAAGGATATACCATTGAACCGGGATCCCGGACAGGGGGACGACCAGAGAATCAGGACTGTTTTCAATATTCAGAAACAGATGATGGCCTGGCAGTAATTGTGTGCGATGGCATGGGGGGCCCGCCAGGAGGAAAGTATGCTGCCTGGAAAACAGTCCGAACTGTTATTGAAGGAATCAATTTTTCGAAGGAGACTTTTTCTGCGGGTGGAATTACAACAGGACTTCACAAAGCCAATGACCTGATCTTTAAAGAGAGCATGAATAATTATGCATTGACAGGCATGGGGACAACTGTTGCCGTATTATACATCAATGAAAAATATGCCACCTGTTTTCATGCGGGTGACAGCCGTATTTATCAATTCAGAGATGAATCCATCGTTTACCGAACCTTTGACCACTCTGTTGTTTTTGAAGATGCCGGACTTGGTTTACTCACAGAAGAAGAAGCCCGGACCTCATCAGACAACAATATTATTACCAGGGCAATCGGGATTGACGAGAATGTTGAAATTACCTGTTCCGGCGAACTGACCTATAAAAAAGGGGACCGGTTTTTGATTTGTACTGATGGAATATGGGGTGCCGTACCAGAGAAACAACTTACCACAATGAGTGTGCAATCTCGTCCTGTTAAGGAGATTATTAATGAACTTATTGAGACTATTGACCGCACTGGGGCGGATGCGGGTGGCAGTCACGACAATTTAACTGCCGTGCTGATAGAAATGTTAACCGATTCGATTTAATGTATTAAAAATTAACTTTTAATTTGAATTATGATTGAAAATTTATACCCGATTAAGG
>CAYHDA010000056.1:0-1582 GCA_964355145.1 uncultured Mariniphaga sp. | reverse complement strand
ATTAAAAATTAACTTTTAATTTGAATTATGATTGAAAATTTATACCCGATTAAGGAGCTTAAACGGCCAAATTTCTTTCAGCGACTGTTGAATCTGGTTCCGAAGAGAAATATACTTATTGAGATCAATAATCTGCTAGGGACAAAACCGCTGAACGACATCCGCGTTGAGGAGATTGAAGCCATCGCCGCCCGATACAACGTAAACCTGCACCGAAAATTTCCGGAAGAGCTGAAGGAGTTGTATCTGAGGTACCTGAAGCGCTGTTTTGCGGATCAGCAGCTGACGGATCTGGAACTCACTGAATTGAATTCACTGAAGCATCTGCTTGTGCTTACGGACGTGGATGTGACCGTGTTGCATGACAGTCTGGCTTCGGAAATATACAAGAAATCGTATGAGCAGGCGATCGGGTCGGGCAGATTCGAAAAGGCGAAAGAGGATTTTATCGATACACTGCAAAAAAACCTGCGGTTGCCGGATGCCATTGCCCACAAAATAGGGGAGGATAGCCGCAGATATTTTATGGATGTTCAGTTGAAAAAAATTATTGCAGACCGGAAAGTCTCGCCTGAAGAGTGGACTGAGTTTACTCAGGTTGCCAAAAATTTGAATGTGAAAGTTCAAATTGACGATGCCACCAAACAACAGCTTGATAAATTTAAGCTTTACTGGCTGATAGAGAATGGTGAACTTCCGGTCAGAGATGTTGATATTAATCTGCCCAAAAACGAGCATTGCTATTTTACCACTCATGCCGACTGGCTGGAAACGCGTACTGTGACACAGCGGATTAATTATGGTGGTCCGGTTTTACGGATTAAGATCATGAAGGGGGTGTATTACAAGGCTGGAAGCGTAGGTGTGCAGCGTATTACATCGGAACAGCAAATGGTGATTGACAGTGGTATGGTGTATGTTACGAATAAGCGAATTCTATTTGCAGGGAATAAAAAGAATTCGAATATTCAAATGAGCAAGGTGCTCTCGGTTACTCCCTACAGCGATGGGGTCGGCATCGAGAAAGACAGCGGAAAATCGCCGATACTGCAGGTGGCAAGCAATGCGGATGTTTTTGCGATGATTCTGGGCAGAGTGATTAATGATTTGCAGGGGAGTTAAGGGACGATGAACAATGTTCAATGAATAATGGTCAATGGACAAAAAAATGTTCAATGGACAATTCAAAATTATCAATGTTCAATTATCAATGATTTTTAATATGATAAGGATGAAAAAGTTATTTCTTTCAATGGTGTGTTTATTATGCGTAGCCGGTATTTCGGTGGCGCAAAAGGTTTTCTCGGTTCAGTATGCGAATCAGGCCGATGTGAAGGTGTTTGTGGTGAAATATGAAAATCAGGCTGATCTGAAGGTCTTTAAAGTTAAATATGCCAGTCAGGCCGGTGATAATGACGGAAAATGGTTTTTCACGGAATATGATACTCAGGCCAAGAAGAAGATTTTTTTTGTGGAATATGAGAATCAAGCAGACCTTAAGATTTTTTTTGTGGAATACGAGAGTCAGGCCGGGTGGCGGAATAATTCGAAAAAGGGGGAGATGTATTGAGGAAATGGAGAT
>CAYHDA010000055.1:0-18416 GCA_964355145.1 uncultured Mariniphaga sp. | reverse complement strand
GGATTTAATGAATTGATTGAAAAATAATACGACATTATTTTATTTCTACAACTTAATTGATCCTCTAACGACGTATTTACTGCAATATGGTTACTACTACAAGAAAATTAAATTTACTATTTCAAACCCTTCAGGTTTTGGAAACCTTAAGGGTTATTCTTATTTAGATTTATTCTAAACATTTTTCGTGTTTATTCGTTCTATAAAAATAAACATTTAAAATTAAATAATATGAGCTTTACACTACCTGTACTCCAATATGATTACAAAGCGCTCGAACCATATATCGACGCACAAACGATGGAAATCCATCATACTAAACATCATGCTGCTTATACCAATAATCTGAACGGTGCAATTGAAACCAGTGATCTGAAAGGCAAAAGCATTGAAGAGATTATCGCAAATGCATCAAAATTAGCTCCTGTCGTCCGTAATAACGGTGGCGGATACTACAACCACAACCTCTACTGGGATGTTTTGACACCTGGGGGATCTTCTGCACCTCAAGGTAAATTACTTGAGGCGATCAATGGTTCTTTTGGTTCTTTTGATTTGTTTAAGGAGTCATTTACAAAAGCTGCGGCGACTCGATTTGGAAGCGGTTGGGCCTGGCTGGTTCAAAAAGGTGATGCACTGGTAGTAAGTTCAACTCCAAATCAGGACAATCCGCTAATGGATGTTGCAGATCTACAAGGGTTTCCAGTTTTGGGAATTGACGTTTGGGAACATGCTTATTACCTGAAATATCAGAACAGAAGACCTGATTATATTGAAGCTTTCTTTAAGATCATCAATTGGGACGAGGTCGCAAAAAGGTTTAAGGCGTAAAGTTTCAATGAAATAAGACCGCTGACACAAGGAATACTGCCAGCCAGACACAAATTCACCAAAAATCACCGAAATATAATATTTAACTATTAGATTCGGTGATTTTTGGTGTTTCGATGATTTGGGGCATCTATTTAATAATAAAATCAGATACCGAAATTCGGTAGAGATTAAAACCGTCTCCTATGCCAGCAAGCTTTTCACTTTTTCTGAAATCAGCCTGCCGTCAGCCTTTCCGGCCAGCTCTTTCGATGCCATGCCGATCACTTTACCCATTTCTTTAATCGATGTTGCACCAGTCTTTTCGATGATAGATTTAATTACGGCAGTTAATTCCTCATCTTCCATCTGTTTTGGGAGATAGCTCTCAAGAATTTTCACCTGCGCCATCTCGGGATCGTAAAGATCGATTCTGTTTTGCTGTTTGTAAATCTCCGCCGAATCGCGACCTTGCTTGGCCAATTTTGCAATTGCCTTGATAGCTGCATCATCGCTCAGCTCCTCGCCGCCACTCTTAGCCGTTTTTGCTTCAAGCAACACTTTTTTCACGTTACGTAAAGCCTCAAGCCTCTCTTTGTCTCTTGCCAGCATTGCCAGCCGGATATCTTCGCTTATCTGATCGAATAGATTCATATTGATGTATTTTAGGTATTGTAAATTGACAATTTTTAAATTGAACATTAATTTTTCAATCCGCTTTATCGTGAAGAAAGGAGTTATTTTTTCTCAGACGAGGACCTTCATCACGGTTGCCGGATAAGGTATATCGCGATACTTCCCGATTATTGGTTAAAGGATTATTGGTGTTTTTGGCATTTCTCCGTTCGTAAGCAGGAATTTTAGAAAGCTCCTCAATATAATCTTCCGTTTCGTTAAAAAAATTGACCTGCATCACTTTCTTCCCTTCCGCTGAAGTTCCGTCACCAAAAGGATCGATTCGGATGGGTGGATACAGTTGCTTAATAATCTCATCTTTCTTATCCATTGTTGGCGGTTCGGTAAAAGACGGATGTTTTTTAGGGTGAGAAGTTGTTTCACTGCCAAAAAATCCGGCAGGAAAGTCATTGTTATCATCGAGAAGCGGCACTCTTTCGCGTTGAGGCTGAGTGCCGCCATTCATTTCAGGGATTGAACTTGTTTTGAAACCTGTTGCAATTACAGTTACGCTGATTGCTTCTCCCATAGCCTGATCTACTGCAACGCCATAGATCAGGTCGGCATTATTACCCGCCATCTCCTGAACATATTCATTGACGAGATTCATTTCATCCATCGTTACTTCGTTAGTTTCGCCTGAAGTGATGTTAACGAGGATATTTTTGGCACCCCGAATATCATTGTTATTTAAAAGCGGAGAATTTAATGCCCCTTCCACTGCTTTTCTGGCGCGGTTTTCACCTGTAGCCAGAAAAGAACCCATAATGGCAACTCCTGAATTCTGCATAACAGTCCTCACATCTTCAAAGTCAACGTTGATAAATCCCGGACAGGTGATAATCTCGGCTATCCCTTTCGCTGCTATAGCCAGCACATCATCGGCCTTTGAAAAGGCCTTTGAGATTGGGAAATCACCATATATCTCTCTGATTCGTTCGTTATTAATGACGAGCAAAGAGTCGACACATGTCTCCATCTCACGAATTCCTTCGATAGCCTGTTGAATACGCAATCGTCCTTCGTTTCGGAATGGAATAGATACTATGCCGATTGTGAGTATTTTACGATCCCGGGCTGCCTGAGCAATAACAGGAGCTGCCCCTGTTCCGGTTCCTCCTCCCATTCCCGCTGTGATGAACACCATCTTGGTATTGCCATCAAGCAGTTTATCTATGTCGTCTAAATTTTCAATTGCAGAATCGCGTCCTATATCGGGTTTGTTTCCTGCTCCCCGTCCTTCGGTGAGTTCCGAACCAAGCTGAACTTTAATTGGAACAGGGCTGTTCATGAGTGCCTGTGCATCGGTATTGCAGACTGCAAAGTCGACATCCTTAATTCCCTGACGGTACA
Source organism: uncultured Mariniphaga sp. (assembly GCA_964355145.1). Classification (GTDB taxonomy): domain Bacteria; phylum Bacteroidota; class Bacteroidia; order Bacteroidales; family Prolixibacteraceae; genus JAAFHB01. The sequence goes on along the minus strand of CAYHDA010000055.1, from coordinate 15,578 downwards.
TGTGATTGACCGCATTACCTCCGCCACCGCCGACTCCAATTACTTTGATAATTTTTTCACTGCTTACAGGCAGATCAAATTCTATTAATTCAGTCATTTTGTTCGATTTTATTTGTTGTTTGACTTTCAATATTATTTGCCGATTTCATCATCTTCTTCAGTGAAAAGACCGCCAAACTGTCGGGTAAACCAATTGCTTATCGGTTCAGCGCTATCCGCAGTTTTAGGTTTTGGCTGTTTATTCTCCAATTTGGAGTTGCGTGCCTTCTGGTCAGCTTCGCGTGTTTTCTCATCTTTAAGAACTGTAAAGCTCTCATCGGGGTTTAACTCAAATACCATAGAAGGTTCTGCCGGCTCGGGCTCATTAATCTTTGCCGCTACAGGTTCGGCGTTTACAGGTTGAAAAATCTTATCCTCAACCGGAATGACAACAGTTTCTTTCACTGGTTCGGGGCGGAGTATCCGGTTTGGATTGATCTCAAAACCAGTGGCGATTACTGTCACACTAATTTGATTGCCAAGTTTGGCGTCGTAGCCATTACCCCATATGATGTTGGCATTATCTCCGGCTGCATTCTGCAGATAATCAATAATATCACCAATCTCACCCATCCGTACTTCATCGTCACCCGAGGTGATGTTGAGGAGAATATTTTCGGTTCCGAATATGTCATTACTATCCAGAAGCGGTGATTTTAAGGCTTCTTCAGCAGCACGCATGGCACGGTTTTCTCCTTCAGCAAATCCGGTACCCATAATGAAGACGCCGCTTTCGCGCAATACCGTATTCACATCGGCAAAGTCGATGTTGATATTCCCGTGAAGCGTGATGATTTCGGCACACCCTTTTACTGCGGCAGCCACGATATTATCAGCCTGGGCAAAAGCTTCGCGGGCAGGCAGATCGCCATATACTTTATGCAAATTTTCATTGCTGATTACCAGTAAGCTATCGACAAACCGCTGCAATCTTTTAATCCCTTCGATTGCCTGTTCATAACGTAACCGCCCCTCCTTAATTGACGGAAGTGTAACTACGGCAATGGTGAGGATATCCATTTCGCGTGCAAGCTGAGCGATAACGGGTGCTGCTCCTGTCCCGGTGCCTCCGCCCATTCCGGCAGTTATAAACAACATTTTCGTACCTGTCTCCAGTACTGTTCTAATTTCGGCCAGGTTTTCAATTGCAGCCTGTTCACCGCGTTTGGGTTTGTTTCCGGCGCCACGACCCTCTGTGAGTGAAACACCCAACTGAACTTTTACTGGCACCGGACTGTTTACAAGTGCCTGTGCATCAGTATTGCATACCAGGAAGTCAACTCCGGCGATGCCTTTACGGAACATATGATTTACTGCGTTTCCGCCACCGCCGCCAACACCAACCACTTTTATGATTGACTGATAATCGTGCTGAAACCCGAAGGTTAATAAATCGTCTGTGTTATTTTCCATCTGATAAACTAATTGATTTTAATTTATTTCGTGGTCTTCATCTGAAATTAATTCATTGAGACTCTCTTTTGCGCGACCAAACAGATCAGAGACCATGGTTTTCAATCCGGATCCCTGATTTTTTGCCGTTTGTTTCTTTTTTCCCTCTTCCGGAGTATCGGAGACAATCATTCCCAGAGGGTATTTCAGGCTGCGTGCCTGGTATAATCCATTGATCAGCAAACCAATAATATTGGCTGACTGAGCATTCATAATTTGTTCGTTGAAGAGTTGTTCCCTTATCGGAACAACAGGTTTGCCAAAGCGAACGTCGAATCCTGTCATATAGCTGACCAATTTGTCGATATCTCTCATCTTTGAGCCGCCACCTGCCAGAACAATTCCTGCCCCAAGTTTATTCAAAAGACCTGTTGATTCAATTTGGTAGTTAACACCTTCGATAATCTCTTCAAGACGCGCCTGAATGATTCCTGAAAGGTTGCGAAAACTAATCTCTTTGGCATGCCACCCTTCCACTTCAGGAATCTGAGCAAATTTATTCTCGGGAACCAGTTCAGAAAAGGCATAGCCACATTGAATTTTCACCATTTCGGCGTGCCTTGGAATGATGTTGCATCCTTCACGGATATCATTGGAGATAACGTTACCTCCAAAAGGCAATTCTGCAGCTAAGCGGAGTTTGTTTTCGTAATAGAGGGATATTCCAGTTGTTCCGGCGCCAAAGTCAAGAAGAATTACGCCAGCCTCTTTTTCATCTTTTGAAAGGAAGCCTGATCCTTGTACAAAAGGGTTGATGAAAGCACCGGCGAGTTCATATCCAGCTTTTTCGATGCTCTTTTTTAGATTCTGTTCATATGATTCAACTGCTGAAATCACGGTAAAAGTGGCATCAATGCGATGACCGGCCATCCCGACAGGATTATTTACACCACGCTCACCATCGACTACAAATTCGTCCGGTGTGAGATGGTAAACTTTTTCGCCTAAACCGCCGGAATACCGCTGTGCTTCGCCCATTAATGAGTTGATCAGGGTTTGTGTCACTTCTCCGTTGTCAGTCATCCGGTATCCGTTTGACTGACGGCTGACAATTTTCTGTCCTGAGATTCCGGCAAAGACCTTTCGCACCTTCAGGTTAAGGCTTCTTTCAAGCGAACTAATAACTGTTCCAATTGACAATGCTGCCTCGTCGATATTCACAACCACTCCGTTTCGGACTCCCTGTGTCAAAGCTTCTGAAAAAGCAACGATCTCAAGTTTCCCGTCAGAAGTAAAACGGCCAATTGCGGCTCTGGTCCTTAAGGTACCTAAGTCAATTGCTGCAACCAATTCTCTTGTAAGGTTCATAGCTACTTATTTTTTTGTGCAAACTATTTGATTACGAAATTCTACATTGATGGTTTTATAAAGGCTCCATCCCCCATTTTTGAATCCTTCGGTGTACAATGCCTTAAGATTACGAAATTTAATCTGAAAATCCTCCGGTTCACCAAAAAGAATTATCTGTTCGCCAACTCTGGGAATCATCGAAAGTTCACCAACTGCGTTCACATAAATCTGGTCGATCTGTGCGCTCCAAAATGGGTTGCCGTTGATAAAACTGATCAACGGCAAAAGCTTTTTGCGTGCAAAATCGGGGGAGACAAGGCCACCAACAATTAAAACTCTTGGAGTATACCGGGGCGACCAGTCAATTACTTTGCCAAGCCGGTCCATGTAAAAAGCGTGTCCGGCACCGACGACCCTGAAAACCGGTTCACGTTGTTTTATCTTTACGACCAACGAACCATAACTTTTTACACCGTTATCGTATACATTGGTGTAAACTGCAACATTTTCAACAGATTGCAATTTTCGCAAGCCATCCTCTATTTTTCGGAGATCCACAGCGTAAATTGGCTGTCCAAAAACCCCGCGGTAATTTCTGCGTACCCACTGTTTAATGTCGTTGCTTCGTATAAACTGTTCTTGAATTGAATCGGTGATATTAATTCTCACATCGGCACATTTTAGTTGCTGACTTTGCTTAATTGAAAATCCCAATGATATAAATATCACAACAACAGAGAGACTCCAAAGGGCAATATGCAACGCTTTTTTAAACATCTTCTTTTCGGCTCAGGTACGTGACAATTGGATCAATCAGCCGGTCAATATCCCCTGCACCAAGCGTGAGTAAAATTTCCGGCTGATAGTTATCGAGTATAGCCGGGAAGGATGCTTTCGAGCAACGAATCCGGCTTATTAACTTCATTTTATTCAATATTATCGATGAATCGACTCCTTCGACGGGTAATTCACGGGCTGGATAAATCTCCATAACCAAAGCATCATCAAGCAGGTCAAGTGCTGCAGCAAATTCGTCTGCGAAATCTTTCGTCCGTGAGAACAGATGCGGCTGGAAAATCCCGGTTATCCGTTTACCGGGATAGAGATCACGAACCGACTGAATAGTGGCTTCGAGTTCGCGGGGGTGATGAGCATAATCGTCGATATAAACAACTTTTTCGCTTTTAAACCTGATATCAAAACGCCGTACTACCCCACTATACACCGGAAGTGATGTCCGGATTTCATCTTTGGTAACTCCGCTCAGCAGCGCCATCCCGCAAGCAGCAACAGCATTCTCGACGTTCATCAATCCCGGATAGGTAAGCGATAGATTTGGAAGCTCTCCAAACGGTGTTTTTAAATCGAAATGGTAAGCTCCATCGACAATTCTGATATTTAATGCTTGAAAATCAGCAGCTTCTCTAATTGAATAACTGAAATACCTGATGTTTTCGTTCCACTGATTGTCGATGCTTAGTCCTTTGCGATAGAGCAATGCTCCGCCTTTTTGGATTTGTGAAATAAATTCAATAAAAGCTTTAATCATATTTTCATGATCACCATAAATATCGAGGTGATCGGCATCCATCCAGGTAATTACTGCCAGTTCAGGATGCAGTTGAAGAAAGGACCGATCAAATTCATCTGCCTCAGCAACAATGAATTGACTGTTATTTTGAGGCAACAGCAGATTTGTTCCGTAATTCTTGGAAATGCCACCCATAAAAGCCGAGCAATCGACAGCCGATTGTTTGAGAAGATGAGCGGTCATTGTCGTAACCGATGTTTTGCCATGAGTTCCGGCTATGGCTATACAACGTTTGCCGGATGTCAGAAGACCTAATACTTTTGAACGTTTGTAAAGAGCAAATCCGTTTTCACGGAAATAGGAAAGTTCAGGAAAGTCATTCGGAACTGCAGGCGTATAAATAATAACGGTTGTGTTTTTTTCCGCAAGTGACGGAACCTTTTTTAAATCTTCGCTGTAATGCACCGCAATACCTTCTTCTTCAAGACTATATGTCAAAGAAGAGGCTGTCTTATCATATCCGTCAACTCTTTTACCTATAAAAAGGAAGTATCGGGCAAGAGCGCTCATGCCTATTCCGCCGATTCCAAGCAGGTATACCCGTTCTATTTTGTCAATTTCAATCATTCTTATGCTTTAATAATGTTCCGATAACCGAAATAATATCTTCTGTTGCATTAGGGGTGGCCAATTTTTTAATGCTTTGCGAAAGTTTAAGGCATTTCTCCCGATCAGCCACCAATGCGAGTGCCTCGCCGACAAGGTTATTAACCGCATCGGTATCTTTAACAAGAATTGCGGCTTCTTTTTCGACCAGCGACATTGCATTACGGGTTTGGTGATCTTCAGAAACATTGGGTGAAGGAACCAGAACAGATGGTGCGCCAACCATGCAAAGTTCGGATATCGTTCCTGCTCCGGCCCTCGAAATCACTACATCTGCCAGCGAATATGCAAGATCCATTCTCGGAATAAATTCCATCAGCCGAATATTGCTTACCTGATGATTCTCCATTTGTGATTGAATGGCTTTGAAATAATATTTGCCGGTTTGCCATATGAACAGAACATCTGAATTCCGGATCAGCTCCAGATTTCCAAGCATGCTTTCGTTAAGGGTCCGTGCTCCGAGACTCCCGCCAACCACCAGGATTACACGCTGATCAGTGTCAATATTGAAAAATGCTTTGGCTTCCTCCGATTTTGGAAGGATCTCCGTCAATCCGCTGCGAATGGGGTTGCCTGTAAACACAATTTTTCCGGCAGGGAAAAAGCGCTCCATCTTGTCGTATGCCACACATATTTTACTGGCTTTCTTTCCCAGGATTTTATTGGTAACTCCGGCATAAGAATTTTGTTCCTGAAGTACTGTTGGGATGCCCAGTGTGGTTGCCACACGAAGAACCGGACCGCTGGCATAACCACCCACCCCGATTACAACATCAGGCTGAAATTCTCTGACTACTTTTTTTGCTTTCATCAGTGAGCTGATCAGTTTAGGGATAAAAGCCAGATTTCGCCAGATTTCACCACGGTGAAATCCTGCAACAGGCAATCCAACAATCTGATAACCTGCAGCAGGTACTTTTTCCATTTCCATCTTTCCTTCAGCGCCTACAAAAAGTATTTCGCAGTCTGGGAAACGCTTTTGCAGTCCGTCGGCAATAGATAAAGCCGGGAAGATATGTCCTCCTGTGCCGCCGCCGCTCACTATAAATTTTAATCTTCCCATTTTAATCTTTTGTCAAAACGATGTCTTCATCCGGAAGCACTCCATCCGGATTGAAGTTATTCTCAACTTCCCGCTGTGATTCTTCATCTGTTTCTGAGCTTACACTAAGCAATAATCCAAATGTCAGCGCAGTAAATACCTGCGATGTTCCACCCCAGCTGACCCATGGAAGCGGCTGACCGGTTACGGGTATGGCACCCGAAGAAACTGCCATATTGATAATAGCCTGCAGAATAATGACAGATACAGCACCAGTGGCGAGAAATGTCGGAAATGTCCGGTTGCATTTTCGGATAATGATCCCACCACGGGTAAGAAAAATAAGATAGAGCAGCGGAACAACAATTCCACCGATAAGTCCGTACTCTTCGATGATAATAGAATAGATAAAGTCGTTGTAAGCCGCCGGCATAAAATTGCTGATTTTGGTTTTGCCTGCGCCAACCCCTGCCACGCCACCCATGTGAATGGCAATCTTGGCAAAATCATCCTGAGTAAGTCCCTTTTCAGAGGCTTTATCACCATGCAGATGCCTGTCAATCCTTCCTCGTATGGTTTGAATTCGTCCGAAATTTCCTTTTTCAGGGAGCAAGGGAGCTGCAAAATAAATAACCAGCACAAACCCTAAGCCGGCCAATATCATAAATATCAAGTATTTAAATGGGATTCTTCCCACAAACATCATGATCATTGCAGTACCGAAAAGCAAAACTGCAGAAGAAAAATTGGCCATCGAAATCAGCAGGCAAAGAACACCCAAGCCGATGACTATTTTTATAAAAGCGATACGCAATAATCTTTTATCTTTTTGATTATTAGCCAGTAAACGCGCAATCCATAAGATTATTGCCACTTTGGCAATCTCGGCCGGCTGAAAGCTAATAAAGCCTAAAGGAAGTGTCCGGCCCGTAGTCCCTTCTCCACCTCTTCCAAAGACTAACCCAAGTAATACAAACACAATTGCAATAACGAAGGAGGCGTTGGCGAACCGGTTGTATAATTTTACAGGAATGTAATTCAGCATAATAATGATTGCGCCATATCCTGCGCCCTGAAAGATCAGCTGACGCAAAATATAGTACGTAGTATTTCCTTCTGCCTGCCGGTAAGCAAGAGCACCGGTTGAGCTATATACGATCAGAAGCGAAAGGCACGTCAGGGCCACAAGCACGGCCCAGACGATCCTGTCTCCTTTGATATACTGCTTTAATTCTCCGATATCCATTATTTTATTTTTTGTATTTTAAATCACCCTCTTCACCCAGGAGTGAGACTGATAACCGACCATTGTCCATTGAGCATTAATCATTGAACATTGGTTTTAAAGATTGCGTACTGCTTCTTTAAATTTTCTTCCACGCTCCTCGTAATTTTTGAAAAGGTCGAAACTGGCACAAGCCGGCGAAAGCAATACCGTGTCTCCCTTAGCAGCTAGAAAATAGGCGCTTCTGACGGCTTCGTCCATGCTGTTTGATTCAACAATCTCTTTTCCCATACTGCTGAAAGCGGTAATTATTTTTTGATTGTCTTTCCCAATACAGACAATCGCTTTAACCTTTTCTTTTACGAGATCAAATAATATCGAATAATCGTTTCCCTTATCAACTCCGCCGACAATCCACACTATGGGCGTCTGCATACTTTCGAGGGCCCACCAAACCGAATTGATATTTGTTGCTTTTGAGTCATTAATAAATTCGATGTTGTGAACCCGCAAAAACCTTTCGAGGCGATGCTCAACACCCTGAAAGTCGCTGAGGCATTCGCGCATATCCTCTTTTCGCAGACTTAATATGCTTCCAGAAATTCCGGCTGCCATCGAGTTGTACACATTGTGCTTTCCTTGTAGTGCTAAATCGTAGATTGTCATATCGAAAGTATTATTATTAACGTTTAATTTTATTTTATCATCTTCAATCCATCCGCCCTCCTGGAGCTTTTCCATTATTGTAAAAGGGGCTTTTCTGGCCGTAATGGAACGTTTAGCAAGTTCCTCCTGAATAACCGGGTCATCAGCGCAGTAAATAAACCAGTCGTCAGGACGCTGATTCTGAGTTATTCTCATTTTGGAATCAGTGTATTTCTGCATTTTATAGTCATACCGGTCGAGATGATCCGGTGTTATATTTAGAAGTATTGCAATATCAGCTCTGAAATCAAACATTCCATCCAGCTGGAAACTAGATAGTTCGAGCACATAATAATCGAAATTTTCTTCTGCCACCTGAAGGGCAAAACTTCGTCCTACATTTCCCGCTAATCCGACATTTAACCCGGCTCTTTTAAGGAGCTCCCAGGTAAGTAAAGTAGTCGTCGTTTTGCCGTTACTACCTGTGATACAAATTGTTTTCGCATTGGTATACCGTCCGGCGAATTCGATTTCAGAGATTACCGGAATGCCCCTTTCGAGCAGTTTGACTACAATAGGAGCCTTATCGGGAATTCCGGGGCTCTTAACTACCAAACCGGCATTCAGGATCAATGCTTCGGTATGCTGCAACTCCTCAAATTTTAGTCCGCGTTGTTGAAGTACAGCTTTGTATTCCTCTTTTATCGCACCAAAATCAGAGAGAAATACCTCGAATCCTTTTTGTAAACCAAGGATCGCAGCCCCAACACCGCTCTCGCCTCCACCTAAAATGACCAGTCTATTCTGTTTCATGATCAGCGCATCTTAAGAGTAGCAATCGTTAAAACGGCAAGGATGATTCCTACAATCCAGAACCGGGTAACAATCTTGGGCTCAGGAAAACCCTTTTTCTGAAAATGATGGTGCAAAGGAGCCATGAGGAAAACCCTTCGGCCTTCGCCGTATTTTCGTTTCGTATATTTGAACCATCCCACCTGAATCATTACAGATACATTTTCAATCAGGAAGATGCCGCATAGCAGCGGAATTAAAATCTCTTTGCGAATGATAATGGCAAACACAGCCAGGATTCCCCCTAATGCCAAACTCCCGGTGTCACCCATAAAAACCTGAGCAGGATACGAGTTGTACCAGAGAAAACCAATTGCTGCTCCGATAAAGGCTGACATGAAAACGGTAAGCTCTCCGCTGTTAGGGATATACATAATATTTAAATAACCCGAATAGATGATATTACCCCCCAGATATGCGAAGACGCCGAGCGTGGCTCCGCTGATTGCGGAGGCTCCTGTCGCCAGCCCATCGAGTCCGTCGGTAAGGTTGGCTCCATTGGAAACTGCAGTGATGATAAATATAGAGATGATTGCATAAAGCAGCCAGGCCCAATTTTCGGCCCCTTTTCCCAAAAACCACAGCAACCATTTGTAATCAAATTCATGATTTTTTATGAAAGGAATCGTAGTTTTAGTTGATTTCATCTCCATGGTCATTTGCCGGACCTCCCTTTTACCAGTTTCGCTGTTATAACCCATTTCCGTTTTTGCTCTTCCGTTGGCATCGTAGACCTTTTCCTTTATGGAAACTTCGTCACTTAAATACAATGTGGCAGCAACAATTATTCCCAGAGAGATTTGTCCCAATATTTTAAATCTTCCGGCAAGTCCCTTTTTATCTTTAAGGAAAACCTTGATGTAATCATCAGCAAATCCAATCATTCCAAGCCAGATAGTTGTGATGATCATCAGTAAAATATAGATATTATCCATCTTGGCGAAAAGCAGTGTAGGTAAAAGAATCGAAGAAAGGATAATAAGTCCGCCCATTGTAGGAGTTCCTTTTTTCTGCATCTGACCTTCAAGGCCCAGGTCGCGTATCTCTTCGCCAATTTGCTGACGTTGAAGCATATAAATGACCTTTTTACCAATAATCGTAGAGAATAGCAAGGCGGTTATTACTGCCATTGTCGATCGGAACATGATATAGTTAAACATCTGGGCTCCGGGAAAGTCCAATGATTCAAGATATTTAAATAATGGAATCAGCATGCTTGTCAGTTTTGATTGATAACATTAAATATTTCGCGCACAACTTCCCGATCATCAAAATGATGTTTAACACCTTTAATTTCCTGATAATCTTCGTGTCCTTTTCCGGCAATCAGAATGATGTCGCCTGGCCTTGCCATCATGCAAGCTGTTCTGATCGCCTCTTTCCGGCTGGTTATGGAAAGTACATTTGCAGCTTTATTTGCGGGTACTCCTGCCACCATTTCCGAAATTATTACTTCAGGCTCTTCAGAGCGGGGATTGTCGGAGGTAAGAATAACCTTATCGCTGGCCAAGGCTGCTTCGAGTGCCATTTTGGGGCGTTTTGTCTTGTCCCGGTCGCCTCCTGCCCCAATTACCGTGAAGATCGTTTCATTACCTGTTCTCACTTCATTGATAGCTGCCAGTACATTTTTAATTGCATCTGGGGTGTGCGCATAATCGACAACGGCAAATATCCCGGTCGGCGATTTAAAAGTTTCGAACCTTCCGTCAACAGGTTTAAGCAGACTGATGATCCGCAATACCTCTTCTTTATCTGCACCGAGTAAAATGGCTGTGCTGTAAACTGCCAGAAGGTTGCTGGCATTGAAGTTTCCAACAAAATGGGTCCAGACCTCTTTGCCGTCAATGTTAATTAAGGTTCCGTCAAAATGACTTTCAATTACCTTTACTTTGAAGTCGGCCATTGTTTTGGCAGCATAAGTAAGCTTTCGGGCAGCGGTATTCTGAAGCATAAACAACCCGTTTTTGTCATCGATATTTGTAACGGCAAATGCTTGAGAACTTAGCTTGTCGAAGAATTTTTTCTTGGCATCGCGGTATTCTGCGAATGTTTTATGGTAGTCGAGATGATCATGCGTAAGATTGGAGAAGACTCCGCCATCAAAGGATATTCCGGCTATCCGGTCCTGATCGATCGCATGAGAACTCACCTCCATAAAACAATAGGTGCATCCGGCTTTCACCATTTCAGCCATCAGCTCCTGAATCTGAAGAGGATCAGGAGTGGTATGTGTTGCTTTAACTTGTACATCGTCAATGTAATTGCATACCGTCGACAGCAGTCCGACCTTATGTCCCAGTTCCTTAAAAAGCCGGTAAAGCAAAGTGGCAGTGGTTGTTTTTCCATTTGTGCCGGTGATGCCAACTATTTTCAGTGCTGATGAGGGGTTTCCATAGAAATTGGATGCTATTTGTCCGAATGCAAATGATGCATTCAACGCTTTTATCCAGGTAATTTCTTTGTCAGGGTTCTCAGGAAGTTGTTCGCACAGAACGGCTTTCGCACCATTGGCAATTGCTGATGCAATAAACTCATTTCCATCAACTGTTGTACCGGAAATGGCAGCAAAAAGGAATCCGGGAATTACTTTTCTGGAGTCAAAAGCAAGGCCTTCGATCCTGCAATTCTGGTCTCCGATTACGACAATATCGTTAATCTCATTTGTCAACTCTGATAAAAACTTCATATTCTGCATTTTAACTTAGTGTAAGCACTATACTTTGCCCACGTTGTACTTTTGTCCCCGCTCTCACCGATTGTGATTTAACTTTTCCACGTCCGCGTACCGATACTCTCATGCCATTGTTTTCGAGCAGATATACAGCATCGGTAGCCCCCATCCCTTTTACATTTGGTACGATTCCTTTCTGTACTTCGCGGTTTGCAAGTTCCAGTCCGTCTTCATCCGGTTTAGCTTCTACCCAATCGGATTTAGTAAAGGCAAATCCATTGAGGATATCCAACTCGTCAAGTACATTGGCAATGTCTTTTTTACGGCCTGCGGTGACACCGGGAATATCGTTTTCAATTTTAGCATAAGGCAGCTCTATTTCTTCATTCAGCCCTAATTCGTAAGCATATACGTAGTCTGATATTTGCCTGAAGACAGGTCCGGCCACTGAGCTTCCAAAATAATTTCCACCTTTAGGATCGTTTATTACGACAATGCACGAATATTTAGGATCATCGGCCGGAAAATATCCTGCAAAAGAAGACTGATAAATTTTCTGACCGCCATGGCTGTATCCCTCTTTGTTGTTGGCTACCTGTGCTGTTCCGGTTTTTCCTGCTATTTTATAGTACTTTGATTCTAAAGCCTTTGCAGTACCATTCGTAATCACGCCCTCAAGCATAGCACGCGCCATGCGCAATGTCTTTGCAGAACAAATAGACCAGATTAATTTTTTTGTACCTATTTTTTCACGTATACTTCCATTTTCTGTAATTCCCTTGACGAGGCGCGGCTTCATCATACATCCTCCATTGGCGATAGCGTTATAAAATGTAAGGGTTTGAAGTGGAGTAACCTTTAGTTCGTAACCAAATGATAGCCAAGCTAATGATACTCCTGACCATGACGGAGTTCCCGGCTTGTTGATATAAGGTTTAGCCTCACCCTGAATTCCAAGATTGAGTTCTTCAAACATCCCCATTTTATTGACTCTTTCAATAAAATCGCTCTCTTTACCCATATAACTCTTGGTAATTAATTTGGCAAGTCCGACATTTGAGGATAATTCAAATGCATTCTTGGCCGTAATTTTACCATGCCCTCCCTTATCATAATCGCTGTCAATAACCTCTCTGTCTTTGTATTTCCATTTTCCTTTCCCGGTGTCAACCATAGTGGCAGTGTCGATCTTGCCATCTTCGAATGCTGCCATTAATGAGGCAAGTTTGAAGGTTGATCCCGGTTCGGAACAGCCGGCATTACCGATGGCATAATTCTGGTATCCACCGATCAGTTGGCCTCCAGCATTACGCCCAAAATTTGCAATAGCCTTAATATCACCACTTTTCACTTCCATTAGAATGGCAGTTCCATAGGCGGCTCTTGATTTCTCCATTTGAAGTTTGAGCGAATAAGTAACCTGATCCTGCATTTTAACGTCCAGTGTTGTAACGATATTCTTCCCATCTTCCGGATCATCTTTACTTATAATGAACCATCGGCCCGACATATTCTGCTTAACTGCGACACCGTTCTCTCCCTTTAGCTCATTTTCAAACGATTGCTCAAGACCAAAAGCCCCGGCATTTCCTGTTGAACCGTCAGAAACATCCTTGGTCAGTTTTCCCAAAGTTCTTAAAGCCAGATCACCTGAAGGATATACCCGCTTATTCTCCTGTTCAGCCATTAACCCTCCTTTGTTTCGTCCTCTTCGGAGAATAGGAAATTTTTTTACAGTCTGTAATTCTTCATAGGATACCTTACGGGATGTAATCAGGAAAAAATGTTTCTGTTGTGAATACGCTCTTTTCAGCTCTGATTTATAGGCTCCTGCCGATTTATCACGAAAAAAACGTGAGAGACAGATTGCAAGTGAGTCAACATCGTGATAGAAAAATTTTTCAAGCCCGGGGGCTCCAAGATCCATTCGTAATTCATAATAAGGAACTGAGGTTGCCAGTGGACTGCCATCTGCAGCACAGATATCACCGCGTCGTGCAGCCAGTGTAAACTCCTTAATTTCTAATTTTTGAGCCTCCTGATCCCATTTGGGAGAGTGTTGAATGATGAAAACACGAATGAGAATATAGATACAGAAAAGCACTATTGTGGCATATACAAGCCCAAAACGTGTCAATATTTCTTTTCTGATTTCCATTCTACTCCTTTTCTACATAAATTTTTCGGGGAGGCTCTTTTGATGTCTCCAGATCGATACCACTTTTCTTAACGCGGTCTATAATCACCGATTGTCTGCTCAATTTCACTACTTCGGCAGCTATTGATATTGATTTTGAACGTAATTCAATCAAACTGTCTTCCAAAGCTGTCATTTCGCGAATCACCTTCTCTGATTTATATCTTACTGTAATATTGGTTAATAGCAAAAAAAATATCATGAACATAAGAATCCTGTTGCGGCGAAACCATTCACTTTCGAAGAATCTGCCGTTGAGTACTTCCCTGACCGTAACTTTTTTCTTCTTTTTAACTTCCGTCATTATTGTTTTTCCGCAATTCGTAATTTGCCACTTCTGGCTCTCGGATTCATTGCTATTTCCTTTTCTCCGGGAGTAATAATTTTTCGGTTGATCAACTCAAACGGTGAGCTGCGGTTTCCAAAAAAATCGTTTTCCTGAACACCGTCAATTCTACCCGAACGCATAAAGTTTTTTACGATCCGGTCTTCGAGCGAATGGTACGACAATACCACAAGCCGGCCTCCGGGCTTCAATAATCCTGTCGTGCTTTCTAAAAAATCGCTGAGTACGCCTATTTCGTTATTTACTTCAATCCGCAAAGCCTGAAAAACCATCGCGAGGTATTTTTTTTCGATTTTTGCCGGAACACATGAAGCGATTATTTTTAAAAACTGACTCGTGGAAATGATTGGTTCATTTGATCGGGCGGCTGTTATTACAGTAGTGAGATGTCTCCAGTTTTTTATCTCACCATATTCACGAAATACTTTCCAGAGAAGCTCTTCATCATATTCATTTACAACTCTTGAAGCGTCAAGGGAGGCAGACTGATTCATACGCATATCGAGCTTACCTTCAAAACGGAAAGAAAATCCGCGGTCAGGCACATCAAAATCGTGTGATGATACTCCCAGATCTGCCAGAATGCCATCCACTTCATCGATTTGATAATAGCGAAGAAAATGGCGGATGTATTTAAAATTGTGGCGTACAAATATCAAACGACTATCATTGAGCAGATTATCTTTAGCATCGATATCCTGATCGAAAGCTATCAGCTTTCCGTCTCCCAACTTTTCAAGAATCTTTGCGGAATGGCCACCACCACCATAAGTGACGTCGACATAAGTACCGCCGGGTTTTATGTTTAACCCTTCAATACTTTCTTCAAGCAATACGGGTACATGATATTCGTCCATGCAATTGTATTTTAGACATTAAAAGAGTCCATTGGACCACCAAGCAACTCCTTGTATAAGCGGGCATAATCTTCATCACTTAGCCGTGATGCCTGATGGCGTGATGGTTCCCATAATCTCATTCTGGAACCCTGACCCGTAAATACCGCATCCTTAGTGATTCCTGCGTATTCGAGCATCTCATCCGGAATATTGAGGCGTCCATTCTCAGCCATAGTGACTTTAACGATCTCTTCGTAATAACGTGAGAGCATTTTGCTCTGAATCGGATCATCCGGATTCAATCTGCGGCGCAATTTATCCACCTTTGCCAGCCATGTTGAATGAGGATAAATGTTAAGACACTTGTCATAAACATCTTTTTCAACTACAAACGAGGGTTCCAACGCATCACCCATCTCCTTTTTAAAGGGAGACGGCAACACCACGCGGCCTTTGCCGTCAAGTGTTACAGGGTATATGTTCGAAAATGAAACCATCTGAATATAGCTTTCCAATTGTATGTAAAATTAATAGTTTTACACAACCTGACAAAATATGACACTTTATTACACCAACAACTTCTCAACATTTTGTTGACAAAATATAATCGCGATGTTGATAACTCCCAGCGGGGTGTTAATAAAAAACAAACAGGGATTTATTTGCGGGGATTATACGTCAGTAAATAAAAGGAATATTCAAATATCGTCCACTTTATTGTTTACATAATAAATTTAAAAAGAGCTTTGACTGACCCGCTTTTTACAAAAAAAAGTTACT
>CAYHDA010000054.1:11554-18605 GCA_964355145.1 uncultured Mariniphaga sp. | reverse complement strand
ATGATGGAAACCAGGCTACTTCCTGATCCTGCATCACTCCTGAGTAGGCAAGAATTTTCCCCATTGAAAGCACTCCTTGCCCGCCAAATCCGGCTATGATTATTTCTTCAGTCATTTTCTTCAGTTTATTAGAAACAGTATTAACCTATGACGCTGTAACCATTGGCGTCAGCACGACCGCCATCTTTGAGATCACCCAGCGGATATTGAGGAAACATATTTTTCTCCATCCAGGTATTAGAATCTACTGGATTAAGCTTCCATCCTGAGCTACAAGTAGATACAACCTCTACGAAGGCTGTGCCAATATTTTTTGCCTGAATTTCAAATGCCTTGCGAATTGCTTTTTTTGCTTTTCTTACTGCCGCAGGAGTTTGAACGCTCTGCCGGGTTACAAAGGCCGCTCCCGGCAATTGCGCAATCAATTCAGTGATTTTTAAAGGATAACCGTTTAAGTCAATATTTCTGCCGTAAGGAGTTGTTGAGGTGACTTGTCCGATTAGAGTAGTCGGAGCCATTTGTCCGCCCGTCATACCATAGATAGCATTATTGATAAAGATCATCACGATATTTTCTCCGCGGTTCACAGCGTGAAGAGTCTCTGCTGTACCAATCGCGGCCAGATCGCCATCTCCCTGATAAGAGAAAACATATTTTTCAGGCATTACCCTTTTGATGCCTGTAGCCACTGCAGGAGCCCGGCCATGAGCCGCTTCCTGCCAATCGATGTCGATATAGTTATAGGCAAAGACGGCACATCCGACAGGTGAAACGCCGATGGTTTGATCCTGAATTCCCATCTCTTCTATCACCTCAGCAATCAGACGGTGAACGACACCATGACTGCATCCCGGACAGTAGTGCATTGCATCTTCGTTCAGAAGAGGAGATTTTGCATAAACCAGGTTCTCCGGCTTAATTATTTCGTTGATTCTTCCAGTTAATACCGACATAGTTAATGATCAATTAATAATGTTCTATCCTCTTAAAAAAATATGCTCAAATGCTTCCTCCACCTCATCAGGAGTAGGAATGATACCTCCCATTCTTCCAAAATATTCCACTTTGGTTACGCCATTGACGGCCAGTTTAATATCATTTACCATCTGTCCGGCATTGAATTCAACCGAAAGAAAGCCTTTCACTTTTGTGGCATATTCAGCAATAATTTTCTCTGGGAAGGGGAAAAGAGTAATAGGGCGTATTAAACCAACTTTCACCCCTTTTTTACGGGCAATCTGAACCGTTTTCTGACAAATACGGGCTGCTGATCCAAAGGCAACCATGATATATTCGGCATCATCACAATCTATTAATTCAAACCGTACATCTTCGGCTTTCATCCGATTGTATTTTCTCTGAAGCCGAAGGTTATTTTCCTCCATTATATCGGAATCCATCTCCAGTGATGTAATTACATGTTTTTTGCGGTTTGAAGATTTTCCTGTTGTAGCCCATTCTCCGGATATTGCCTTAACCTGATCGTTTGTCCAGCGCGGACGCTGATCGATCAGTTCAACTTTCTCCATCAATTGACCGATTACACCGTCGGCAAGAATCATTACCG
The DNA here is from genome assembly GCA_964355145.1 of uncultured Mariniphaga sp. Classification (GTDB taxonomy): domain Bacteria; phylum Bacteroidota; class Bacteroidia; order Bacteroidales; family Prolixibacteraceae; genus JAAFHB01. The sequence goes on along the minus strand of CAYHDA010000054.1, from coordinate 17,038 downwards.
GATTACGGTATTTAAAGGCCAGATCGAATCCAAGTATTACGAAGTCGTGCATTTCCTGTACAGATGCAGGAGCAAGCACCAGCAACGAATAATCCCCATGACCGCAACCCTTTGTTGCCTGGTTATAATCGGCTTGCGAGGGTTGAATTGTTCCAAGCCCCGGGCCACCACGTTGTACATTGACAATAAGGCAAGGCAATTCGGCACCTGCGAGGTAAGATATCCCCTCAGCCATCAGACTAATACCCGGACTTGAAGAAGAAGTCATCGTCCTCTTTCCGGCACCTGCCGCACCATAAACCATATGAATGGAGGCAATTTCACTTTCTGCCTGCAAAACAACCATGCCGGAATCCTCCCATGGCCGCAAAGCCATTAAAGTTTCCATCACTTCGGATTGCGGGGTGATCGGGTAACCGAAATAGCCATCACAGCCACAGCGGATGGCTGCTTCGGCAATTACCTCATTTCCCTTCATTAATCTTAACTCTCCCATATTCAGGATTTTCAGGTATTAATTAGTTTTCGATCTTTGTTCTGTAGACAGTTATACAGCTGTCAGGGCAAACGGCGGAACAATTGGTACAACCGGTACAGTTTTCGGGATTCTCCATGTAGGAGTAATGGTATCCTTTGTTGTTTACATTACGGTTAAGCGCCAAAGTTTGTGTCGGGCATGCAACCACACAAAGATTACATCCCTTGCACACTTCGGTGGCGACAACTACTGCTCCTCTGACTTTTGCCATCTTTATGCTATTTATTTGATAGTTAACTTATTTAAATGAGGCTCAAATCATATCCGGATCAGATTATACCGGAAAATCTGAATTAAATTGCTGAAGTCTTAATGCTAAATCGTTGAATTGTTCTCTTTTAACGTTTGACACACATGCCCTTAATCCCTCTTTGGTACTTCCGGTATTGCCTAATGAGATCGCGCTGATTCCGTAATACAATAATTTATGTAATAATCCGGCTCCTGTCATCCCCGGATAGGCAATGGTGAAATAGAATCCATCACCCACAGGCTGCTGAAGATCAGTATTGTATACAATCGTAAATCCGTTATCAATAAATAACTTCTTCATTATTTTGGCCTTTTCACCATATTCTTTTACCTCCTCCACGAAGTTAAATGAGCCATCTGAAGCTGCTTTAAACATAGCCGCCAGTGCATACTGGGAAGAGTGCGACGTTCCTGATGTCATAGAATACAAAACCCTGTGCACCACAGCATTGCCAAACCCATGAACATTTAGCCGCTCTTCTAGAAAAGGAAAATGACGATGATACAGGGCATCAGAGATCACCATTATTCCAATCCGCTGCCCTGCATATGAAAATACTTTTGAGCTTGAGATCATTAAAATATAATTTCCTGTATAACTGGCGACAGTAACCTGATAGGGTGGTTCTCCGGGACGGGACAGATCCTTTCTGAAATCCATTCCAAAATATGCAAGATCCTCAATTACTACAATATCGTATTGATTAGCTAATTCTCCGATTATGCGTAATTCTTCCTCGTCAAAACAAATCCATGACGGATTATTGGGATTTGAATAGATGATACAATTGATATTTCCTTTAGAGAGGTACGACTCAAGCTTCGCGCGAAGTTTCGCACCACGATAATCAAACACATCAAAAGTTTCGTATTTCTGCCCCATGACCTGCATTTGCTGTTTCTGAACAGGAAACCCGGGATCAATAAAGAGCGCGGTATCACGTTCCTTACGGCAACTTCCTGCCACCAAAAATGCGGCATAACTTCCTTCCATTGAGCCTACCGTAGGAATACAACCTTCAGGTTTGACATCAACATTCATAAAGAGCTTCACAAAACGGGCAGTTTCGTCTTTCAAAGGCTGAATACCATCAATTCTGGGATACACAGCTGCTACATTATTGCGCAATGCTTCAATTTCGGCTTCAACACCGATTTTAGATGCCGGAAGACCCGGAATACCCATTTCCATACGAATATAACGCTCGCCGGTGGCTGCTTCGATACTGCTGACCAGCTGAACGATTTCCCGGATCGACGCATTCCCAATCTCGGGGACTTCAAGTTCCTTTATTTTGCGCTCTACTATATCGCTGTTTATTGGTGTGTTCATTTGGCTGAACCAGTTCCAATCTCCTTCTTTAGCTGAGCTACCCAAGTATTCAGGCGTTCTTCGGTTAATTCAGGTTCAAAATCTTCATCAATTGGCAGTCCTAGAAAAACACCGGCCTCAAGGGCCTCTGAGTCCTGAAATGTATAGCCATCGGGACTTACTTTACCCAAAAGCTGTCCCCCGTTTGCAACAACGATTCTGGCCAGAATTCCCATAGAATTCACAAAATGATAAGCATATGTAATGTGATCACCCAATCCAAAAACGGCTACTTTCTTACCTGTAAAATCAAAAGATGAGACTGTAGGCATGAATTTTGCCCAATCAACATTGCCGAATTTCTGATCCCAAGTATCACGTCCGATGGTTGAGATGCCAAAGATAATGGTGTCATAAAGTGCCAGATCGGTAGCTGACGCCTCATTAACGAGAATAATATCAGGATTTTGATCCTCTATTTTTGATGCCAATGATTTGACAACGCGGTGAACAGCTCCGTTCTCTGGTCCGAAAAAAATAGCTATTTTATTCATATTTAGATATTTATTGATTGTGAATTGAAACTTCTCCCCTGATATATTCTCCGAGTATTGCCAGGCTGGAAACACTTTTCAGAACCATATGAATCGCTTTCTCGTAATTTTCAATCGAGTCCCACTCAACATCGACGTGGAAAGAGTATTCGTTAGGTTTTCCAATGATTGGCAAGGATTGTATTTTAGTCAGGTTGATTTCGTGCTCAGCAAATGTATTTAATACTTTAGCTAAAGCGCCATGAAAGTGACCCACTTCAAAACATAACGAAGCCTTATTAGCCAGATCAGATGAATTGGAATGCTTGGCCAAAACAAGAAACCGGGTATAATTCTTTTTATTACTCTCAATTCCTTTTTCAAGTACTTCGAGCCCATAAAGTTTAGCTGACCTCAAATTGCTGATTGCGGCAGCATAGGTGATCTTCTCTTTCGCGATTAATTTTGCAACTGCGGCATTATCACCAAGCTCTTTAGTCTCGGCATTTGGAAAATATTTCTCCAAATATTCGGCGCATTGAAGAAATGACACTGGATGTGAATAAATCTCTTTAATATCTTTCTTACGAACACCGGGAAGCACCATTAAATTCATCTGAATATGAATATAAATTTCGCCAATAATGCGGAGATGGAAATCGCGGATCAATGAATAGTTCTGCAGAATACTTCCTGCTATTGAATTTTCGATGGCCATTACAGCATAGTCCACTTTATCCTGATCGATGAGTTCGCATACTTTACGAAATGATTTGCACTCGGCTATTTCAATCTCTTCATCAAAATATTGACGGGCTGCATCCTCATGAAAAGAACCTTGTATTCCTTGTATTGAAACTTTTTTCACACTAAACTGATTTAATTAATTTGGACGCAATGTAAAAAAAATCCCGGAAAAACCGGGTTTTAGTGGCCAAATATCTCTGCAATATTAGAATTTATATAACTCACTTGCTTTGACAAGCTCCATTTTATGAGCTTGCAGCACCCTAATACACTTTTCCATATGATCAGGTTTCAATACGACATAGGCTGATTCACACATAGAAAAAGCATAAAGGTATTCAACCGACACTTCATTATCGAATAAAATCTGAAGCACTTCGGCTAAAGAACCTGGCTCGTTGGGGCAGTTAAGACAAATCACTTCGGTAAGACTGACCGAAAACTGATTGTCACGCAAAACCTTACATGCACGATCAGGATCAGAAACGATTAACCTTAAAATACCAAATTCAGAGGTATCAGCGACGGTGAAGGCAGACATATTAATTCCTGCACTTCCGAGTAACTTGGAAACCTCATTCAGACGCCCCGACTTGTTTTCCAGAAAAACCGATAATTGTTTGATCAACATAACGATAACTGTTAGTAGTTTTCAATCTCATCAAAAAAACAGGAACTGAATTTCCATCTTCCAATAACACTCAAAAATAGATACAACCTTTGATATAAAAGCAGATCTTTCTCATGTTTTAATATTTTCGATTATCAATCACCCGCTTAGCTTTTCCGGCTGTACGTTCGATTGTTTTTGGTTCCACAAGTTTCACATTTACGGACAAGCCAAGCACGTTCGCCAGATTTCCTGCAATTTTGAGCCTTAATTCCTGCAATTTTCTGATCTCATCCGAGAAAAACTGTTCCTGTACTTCCACCATCACCGACAAACTATCAAGCGTACCATCCCGGTCAACAATGATGAGGTAATGCGGTTCTACTTCGCTCATATTCAGCAGAACGGTTTCAATTTGCGACGGGAAAACGTTCACACCCCGAATTATCAGCATATCATCACTTCGTCCTTTGCATTTTTCCATACGAACAAGGGTACGGCCACACGCACATTTATCGTAGATCAGACGGGTAAGATCCCTCGTACGGTACCTGATCAGCGGCATTCCTTCTTTGGTAATTGTCGTAAAAACAAGTTCTCCGGTCTCACCCTTTGGAACGGGCTGCAACGTTTCAGGATCTATGATCTCGGGTAGAAAATGATCCTCATTGATGTGCATGCCGCATTGCTGTTCACACTCACACGACACTCCGGGTCCCACAACTTCACTGAGACCGTAAATATCGATCGCTTTTATATTCAGCTTATTTTCAATCTCTTTCCTCATTGCCTCAGACCAGGGCTCGGCTCCAAAAATTCCAACCCGAAGCTTCAGTTGTTTCGGATCCACATTCATCTCCTTCATTACCTCGGCAATATTGAGCGCATATGACGGAGTGCAGCAAAGAACTGAACTGCCAAAATCTTCCATTAACTGAATTTGCTTGCTGGTGTTTCCCCCCGAAATGGGAATCACGGAAGCACCTAAATTCTCGGTACCATAATGCAATCCCAAACCTCCGGTAAACAAGCCATAGCCGTACGCAATCTGAACTATATCATTGCGATGAACTCCGGCCATACAGAGTGAACGGGTGACTGCTTCGGCCCACATTTGTATATCTTTTCGGGTGTAACCAACAACTGTAGGCTTGCCGGTGGTTCCGGATGAGGCATGCAACCGTACAATCTCACTCATTGGCACGGTAAACAAGCCAAATGGATAGTTGTCCCGCAAATCGATTTTAGTTGTAAACGGAAGCCGGTGAAGATCGTCGATACCGTGAATATCGTGAGGAGTAAGTCCCGCTTGCTGCATTTTTTGACGGTAATAAGGGACGTTATGATAAATTAACTTAACCGTCTCACACAATCTTTCAGACTGTATGATTCGCATCTCTTCGCGGGTTGCACACTCAATTCGTTCGTTCCAGATCATATTGTGATATTTCAAAATCAAACGTCATAATCTACTCTGTTTTCCCTGACCTTC
>CAYHDA010000054.1:0-11454 GCA_964355145.1 uncultured Mariniphaga sp. | reverse complement strand
TATTGTGATATTTCAAAATCAAACGTCATAATCTACTCTGTTTTCCCTGACCTTCGATCAGATAAGAGAATCATCTTCATGCTGGCAAATATAGTAAATCCGATGAATTACAGATTCACCACAATCTTTGAGAATATCTCGGTGAACCGTTCCATTTCTGCTGAAGGAATTATGTCGAGCAGGCGCTCTTCACATTCATTTCTGACTTTATCTATTTTAGTGCGTATAGCCTTTCCTTTAGCAGTAAGGCAAAGTGTAATCACCCTGCGGTCGTTGGTGGCTGTATTTCTATCAAGATACCCGTTTACAAACAGCTTATCCACTACACGGCTTACCCGGGAGGGTGAAAGACCCATATTCTTTGCCAACTCAGGACTGGTGATTCCCTGACAATTATTTAACGCTGAGAAAAACAGCAATTCCGACTGCGAAATTTTCAGATCTTCCATCAGCTTATGATCAACTTGAAGGCATTTTTTCTTCATCTCGTAAACCATACTTATTATTCCGGTCAGTGTTTCCATGCTTCAGGTATATTTTATATTTGCAAAACTACAAAGAAGACAACTATTTACAAGCACATATTTTGCTAATAGCATATTTTTTTATTAAAAACTTTTTTTATTCCAAAGTATTTAATATTTTTGCATCACAATTATTGCCAATAGCACGTATTTTAAATTATCAATTAAAAAATAAATATTATGGCACTTGAACATTTAACAGCTGAGAGTTTCAAAGAAAAGGTCTTCAATTATGAACTCAACAAAGAGTGGAAATTTGAAGGAAAAGTACCGGTAATCATCGATTTTTACGCCAACTGGTGTGGTCCTTGCAAAATGGTTGCTCCAATATTGGAGGAGTTGCAGGCTGAATATGGCGAAAAACTGACTATTTTTAAAGTGAATACAGAAGAACAGCAGGAACTGGCATCTATTTTCGGAATTCAGAGCATCCCTTCGATCTTGTTTGTCCCTCTTGATGGACAGCCTCAGATGGCGATGGGGGCCTTACCGAAAGACACTTTTAAAAGTGCGATCGGCGATGTTTTGAAAGTATCGCTCAATTAACAGATCATTAAGATGAAACAGGATATCAGCATTTCGTGGAAAGATGGAATGGCATTTGAAGCCGATGTAAACGGGCATAAATTAATGCTGGATGCAGGCGAACAATTTGGAGGACGCGATCTCGGACCACGGCCCAAACCGCTAATGTTGGTTGCATTAGCAGGGTGCACCGCTATGGATGTAGTTTCTATTCTTAGTAAAATGAGAGTTGAACTGCAAAATTTCGATGTCAAAGTGGAGGCAGAACAATCTGAAGAACAGCCCATTCACTACACGAGCATGCATATTATTTATGAATTCTGGGGTAAGGAACTCCCGGTTGAGAAACTCGAAAAGGCCATTAACCTCTCGCACGAACGATATTGTGGTGTATCTGCCGTTTATCGCAAAGCGATGCCGGTAACCCATTCCTATATCGTACATGAAACGGTGAAAATCTGATTGATTACATAAGCCGTTCTGAATACAAAAGGAGCGCTGTCCAACCTGGACAGCGCTCCTTTTGTATTATCTGTAAATGAACGAATCAGACGAATCCTTATCGTTTTATATAAGTATGTTATAATCCTCCGAAATGGTATCCAAGACCTATTGCAAAACCCAGGTTGCTTTTTTTATACGTTTCGGTGTAATTTCCAACAACCGGATCAGTAAATGATTTTTCGTCATCCGCATACTTTGTGTAGATGATACCCGCATCAACAGTAAATTTTGAAGTTGGTTTCCATTCGAATCCACCGCCAAAAGTTTCACCGCTGAGATAGTAGCTGAAATCGCTTTGGTATTGTTTGGAAACTCCCACTTCTGTATGCAGGTAGCCCATACTTACTGCAAAGTTTTTAACTAACTGATACTGTCCGCCTAATGCCACTTCCCATGTATTGGAAGCAATTGTGCGGGGTTGTCCGTAAACATTATTACCCCAGTCAACACTTTTGTCTCCATAAGCGTTAAGTGACAAAGAAACGTTTACCTTTTTTGACAATTTATAATCTGCTCCAATAGAGAAAAGTGAAGGAACATCGCTTTTGGTCTCCTTTTTATCAGGGAACAGACCGGTACCATCGACTTTTGAATTGTTGGTCAGTGTTAAACTGGTTTTAAACTCATATTTTATTCCTATATTCAGATCTTTCACCGGTGAAATATTAACTCCGAGAATTGGCGTAATACCGGATCCGGTCTGCTCAACATCAACCGTTTTATCTTTAAGTTGAGCTGCAGTACCAATAAGTCCGGCAGCCTGACCATTTAAAGAGGCGGCTCCGGCAGTATAGGTTGCCTGTATTTGTGAAATATTCAATTGATTGATTTGTGTCGGAGAAAGTCCAAGTCCAGCAAGGCCTTGCTCAATCTGGGTACGTGTACCGCTGCTGATATATCCTGCTCCCTGAACCTGAGCAAGATTGAAAGTTCCGGCACCTGCGGTGATCAACGGCTGAACACTGGCAGCAGCTCCTGTTGATTGATTGGCGAGTCCCTGAAGTACGGGGGCTGCTTCGGAGGTAAGAAAAGTGGTAGCACTTTTAAATGTTCCATTCACATTTACCTGAATATTATTTAAATAACCACTATATTTATTCGTGGCCGGAAGGTAGCGTGCCCCAGCATAAACAGAAAATATTTCGTTCACTTTAAAGGAGGCTCCACCTTGAATTCCCCAATAAACTGACTCGCCTTTCAAATAAATATCGGTTTTGTAATCGCTTACATTCATACCTACTTTTTTCAAACCGGCTAAACCTGGGACGAGTGTAGAGATTGTTTTTTCGAAAGATGGCAATCCTTTGGCAAACTCAACGCTGCCACCTCCACTGTTAGGTCCAAGTCCCAGAGAGAAAGCAAAACGATCCTTTTTGTAGACAGCAAATGCGGTAGGAAAAACCGGAACGGTTAAAGTACCGTCATATTTTCCGGTATGAAGAAGTGGAAATCCAGATTCAACTGTTTTCGATTGAAACAGACTCTGGCTTTGAAGAGAAAGGTAAAAGCCGTTGTCCATCTTCATCAATCCCGCAGGATTAAAATATACCGCATCAACCGAAGTGGAAGCGTTTCGCGATAGCATCCTGATATATTGGGCACTCTGATTTCCATTAGTGAGCAATCCCCCTGCAAATAACTGATTAAAACACAAAACAATTCCTGTAAATAAAATTAGCCTTTTCATTCGTAAAATTTTAAATTGAGTGCGACAAATATACATAATAAAAGATACAAAACAATCCTTCAGGTTGATTTTCAGTAATATACAAACTTTCGAACATACGGGTCGTAAATTCCATAAATAAAAACATCCAACAACCGGGTAAGGCTGAAGAAAATAACCCGCATTAAATGGGAATGATATTTTTTGAACTCTCCTTAAGAAAACTAAGAATATCTTTGCCACCTTAAATTTTAGGGGAGTGAATGGGCAATTCTAAATATTTTCATTCTTATGATACTCATTCAAGAGGCCTATGTATTTTTCGCGAATATTCCGGGATATAAATGAGGAGTGAAAGGAATTAAGTGCTACCTGATATATTTGAGTTCTATCGAGTTTTAAAGCTCTGGAAACTGCTATATAATTAGCATTAACATATCCTCCAAAATAGGCAGGATCATCGGAATTTACCGATACCATTAGTCCTTTTTGGAGCATTGTAAGAAGCGGATGGTCTTCAAGAAACTCAATTACGTTCAATTTTAAGTTTGAAAGGGGACAAAGCGTAAGCGGAATGGCTCTGTCTCTAAGTAATTCGACCAGTTGCTCGTCATCAAGACAGCTATTTCCATGGTCAATTCTTTCTACTTTGAGTAATTCAACGGCATTGCGTATATTTTCGGCAGGACCCTCTTCTCCGGCGTGAGCAACAGCCTGGATTCCAAATTGTCGGGTGAGCGAAAAAACGCGTTCAAATTTCTCAGGAGGATTCCCTTTTTCAGAAGAATCGAGTCCTACAGCAGTTATCAGGTGGTGATATGGCCGGGCTTCTTCGAGCAAATCAAAAGCAGATGCTTCATCGAGATGGCGCAAAAAGCACATGATTAAGCATGAAGTAATACCTAATTTTGCCTGTCCATCGTTTAAAGCACCTAAAATACCTTCAATTACAGTTTTTAATGGTACGCCGTTCGCTTTATGGGTTTGTGGATCGAAAAAAATTTCAGTATGCAGCACCCTATCTTTTTGGGCACGTAAAAGATATGCCCAAGTCAGATCATAAAAATCCACTTCTTCCCGTAAAACGGCCGATCCCAGGTAATAAATATCCAAAAAATCCTGTAGACAATCAAATTGATATGCCTTACGAAGGTCATCTACAGAATCATACTGAAGTTGGATGTTGTTTCTGGCAGCAATTTCAAACATCAGTTCGGGCTCAAAGGTCCCCTCGATGTGTACATGAAGCTCGGCTTTTGGCAATCTCTCAATGTACTTAACCAGATCTTTCATTCAAATATTTAGGTTAAAAATCCCGCAAAATTAATAATTCGATTCTTTAATTTCGAAATATGATTGTGGATGAAGGCAGGCCGGACAATTTTGAGGTGCTTTAGTACCCTCATGCAGATATCCGCAATTGCGGCATTTCCAGACAATTTTGCCCTCTCGCTCGAAGACTTTGCCCTCGATTAAATTAGTATAGAGCGTATTATAACGTTCTTCATGTGCTTTTTCGACCTTTGAAATTAATTTGAAAGCCATTGACACCTCCTTAAAGCCTTCTTCCTCAGCAATTCTTGCAAATTCGGGGTATAAGGCAGTCCATTCTTCATTTTCGCCTTCAGCAGCAGCCTGAAGATTCTCCAGCGTAGTACCGATTCTGCCGGCAGGATAAGTGGCAGTAATCTCCACTGATCCACCTTCGAGGAATTTAAAAAACCGTTTTGCATGTTCCCTTTCGTTCAATGAGGTCTCTTCAAAAATGGCCGAAATTTGCTCCAGTCCCTCTTTTTTTGCTTGTTTCGCAAAATAATCATACCGCATTCGTGCCTGCGATTCACCGGCAAATGCTTTAAGCAGATTTTGCTCGGTTTTTGATCCTTTAATGCTGTTCATCGTGTTAATATTTAGGGTTAAAATAGTATACACCATTGCAGAATAATGGTCTGCACTGCCTGAAATCCGAAATAAAGGTAAACAATTTTCAGCTTCAACTGCAAGAAAATTTTAATCCCTGCACGAGTATTATTGGCTTATGGCCTCCTGGCCTCTTTTAAGCGAAGCATATCTCAATGAAGGAGACGGGATGAATTGACCTAAACCTAATGACGACCATATCCTGTCAATTTTTTCAATAGTTTCTGAAGAAGAGACAACAGGATTGGGCCAGTCTCTTTTAAAGGCATCCACCGCGTCGGATTTACGGGTACCATCCATCACAAAATGAGCTGTGTCATCGGCATGAACAGATTTCACGATACGGCAATCACGTCGTGGATCAATATTTCCTGAGACGTACCAGCAAACAGCTTCTAAATCAAAGATATTTAACTCAGGATCTACAAAAACGAACAACTTAACGGCTGCCAATTCTTTGATCAACATGACTTTGCCGGTAATGTCGCTCAATGTTGTGTCATCGCTTTTGATAATTCCTAAAATAGCGGCAGCTATTCCCATATCAATGAGCGAAAGATTAAAGGAAATAACGCCGGGAATAGCAGCCAGCAATTTACTGCATAAATTGATGTCAACATTGAGTTCTACGAACTTTTCCGGTTGTTCCCGTTCTTCAGGAAATTTTGTGGTTACATCAATGCCGAGTTTCGAGCCGTAAGCAAACCGTGAGGAGGAATGATCGAGAACATCCATTGGACCTTGAGAAAAATAGATGTCATGAAGCGGATCAACTACTCCTGAAATGTATTGTGCAAAAGCAGTATAATCTTTAATATCAGCCATTTGATCAGCAATAATCAGTATCTTGTTAAACATCATCTGTCCTGCACCCCACATGGCATTCATCACTTTAGGACCTTGTCCCGTATAGGTTTTATTAATCTTAGCCAGCGTAAGATTATGGGCTACACCGGCCGGAGGAAGTTCCATATCCAATAATTCAGGAATAAGCGTCAGTTTCATTGGTGCCAGAAATATTTTTTCTGTGGCCCGTCCGATCCATGCATCCTCCTGAGGAGGAATCCCTACAACTGTGGCTTGATAAACAGCATCTTTGCGATGAGTAATACAAGTAACATGAAATTTTGGATACCAATCTGCCAATGAATAAAAGCCGGTATGATCGCCAAACGGTCCCTCCCAGATCAATTCTTCCTGAGGATCGATATAACCCTCAATAATAAAGTCGGCATCACCGGGAACTTCAAGATCATTGGTAAGACATTTCACCAATCCAACCTTACTCTTACGTAAAAAACCGGCGAGCAGGTATTCGTCTATATGATCGGGAAGAGGTGCTGTGGCTGCATAGGTATAGGCCGGATCGCCGCCAATAACGACAGAAACGGGCATTTTAACTCCTAGCGCTTTGTATCCGGCAAAATGGCGTGCACCCGTTTTATGTTTATGCCAGTGCATTCCGGTAAGATCAGGTTCCAAGACCTGCATCCTGTACATTCCGACATTTCTGATGCCTGTTTCCGGATCACGGGTAACCACACAAGGCAGGGTAATAAACCGGCCACCATCTGCAGGCCAACATTTAAGAATCGGAAGCTTAGTTAAATCAGGCTGTTTTATTACGATCTCCTGACATTTTCCACGTCCTGAAATCCTCTTTGGCATCCATGAAGCGACACGAGATAAGAATGGAAGAAATTTAATCTTTGCCAGCAGACCGTTTTTGGGCGATGCCAGCTGTTTAAAAAGCGATTCAATTTCTGTGCCAATGCTTTCAAGATTTTCGCATCCCAATGCCAGTGCCATACGCTTTTCCGAACCAAAAGCATTGATCAGCAGAGGAAAATCAGTCCCGTTATTCTCAAATAACAGGGCTTTGCCGCCACCTGCACTTTTTGATATTCGATCTGTTATTTCAGCGATTTCCAATTCCGGACTCACTGGAACAGCGATACGGATCAGCTCGTTATTATCTTCCAGCAGTTTGATAAAATCTCTTAATCCATGAAAAGACATACCGTAAATATTTTATGCATAAAAATAGGGGATTTTAAGGTCCCCTATCAACTATTATAATAAAAAATTAAAATCAGATTCCCGCCTTGTCTTTAAACCATTCCAAAGTCTCGGATGATGGCCTTTCAAGCGGCAAGTTATACATTCGGTCCCAGACCAGCTGAGCCAGAACACCTAAAGCCCGGCTAACTCCAAACATTACGGTATAAAAGAAATATTCCGAGATGCCATAGTGCTGAAGAAGTGCTCCGGAGAAAGCATCGACGTTTGGCCATGGATTTTTAACCTTACCGAGAGATTTGAGAATTGGCGGAACAATATCGTAAAGCATATTGACGATATTAATCAAATGATCGTCCTTGACATATTTTTCAGCAAACTTTTGTTGTGCAGTGAAACGCGGGTCGGTTACTCTCAAAACGGCATGACCATAACCTGGGATAACTTTCCCGTCAGAGATTGTCTTACGTACATAAGCTTCAATCTTTTCGCGCACAACTTTTTCATCCTTGTCATCACCAATAACCTTGATCATCTCGTAGATCCAGAACATTACTTCCTGATTGGCATAGCCGTGTAATGGTCCTGCCAGGCCCAGCATACCTGCGGCATAGGAATAGTATGGATTACTAAGAGCCGTACCAACAAGGTGAGTAGCATGAGCAGATACATTACCACCCTCATGGTCGGCGTGAATACACATATACATCCGGAATAACCGGTAAATTTCTTCGTCATCATATCCCATCATATGGGCAAAGTTTGCTGCCCAGTCGAGATTAGGATCTGGTTCAATAAAACTACCGTCTTTAAAACTTCTGCGATAAATATATGCTGCGATTACAGGAAGACGGGCTATAAGATTCATTACATCTTCATAAGTTGTATCCCAATAATCGTTTTTACTTATCCCTGAACGATGAGCTTTTTGAAATAAAGAATCAGTTGCCATAGAAATAATACCGGTACTAAACTGAGTCATCGGTTTAGCTGTGGTAGGCATTGCTTCAATTACTTTAATAACATGATAGGGTACATGGCTTCTGTTATACCACTCTTTGCTCAAAAATTCAGCATCTTCGAGAGTAGGTAATTCCCCAAGCAACATAAGGTAAAAGAGTCCTTCGGGAAGGGGCTCTCCGCCGGGAGTAATTTTAGGCAGCAATTCATGGAGCTCCTGAATAGAATACCCCCGATACCGGATTCCATTTTCAGGATCCAGTTTAGAAGTAACCGTCAGCAGACTGGTCATCCCTTTCATCCCTGTGAGGATCTGATCAATATTGACCTGTTCCACAACGACTTCTCCAAATTCACTGATTAAACGTTTGACTACAGCACGCTCTTTCTCCCCCTTTTCAAGCAGTTTCTTTTTAATATAGTTCATCTAGTATTCTAATAGTTTGGTTCAAATATATAAAGAATTTATAAAGAATTAGTCTTAAGGAGACAAAAATTCATATTTTAACAAATAGTTAGGTTATAAAACTGAATTTTCAGGAAAAAAAAGCAAAAAAAAAGGGCAACCTGCGTTGCCCTTTTAATATAAATAGCTTAATTACTCTGCTTTATCTTCTTCGCCCACTTCTGCTACAGGGGATTCAGCAACAACAGCCTCCTTAACAGGTGCAGCCACTTCTTTTTTAGGACTCTCAGCGACAGCAGAATCGGATTTTTTCCTTGATCTGCGTTTTTTGCTGGTTTCTTTTTTCGAAGTTGACAACATATTTTCGTTATAGTCTACCAATTCGATAATGCACATTTCTGCGTTATCTCCAAGTCTGTTACCAACTTTTAAGATCCTGGTATAACCACCCGGACGGTCACCGATTTTCAGCACGATATCGCGGAAAAGCTCAGTAACAACTGTTTTGCTTTGCAGCAGGCTGAACACCTCGCGTCGATTGTGAGTAGTATCACTTTTTGCGCGGGTAAGAATAGGCTCTACATAAACACGTAATGCTTTGGCTTTGGCTAAAGTGGTGCTGATCCTTTTATGAAGGAGCAGCGAATTAGCCATATTTGAAAGCATAGCATGTCTGTGAGAACTGGTTCTGCCTAAATGATTGAAACTTTTTCTATGTCTCATTTCTGTTATTCCTTGTCTAATTTATACTTACTGATATCCATCCCAAAACTCAAACCAAGGTTAACCAGTAAATCGTCCAGTTCTGTTAAAGATTTCTTTCCGAAATTGCGGAATTTCAACAAGTCGTTACGATTGTAAGTCACCAATTCCCCAAGTGTGTCAACGTCAGCTGCTTTGAGGCAATTTAATGCCCTCACAGACAGATCGAGGTCGACCAACCGGTTTTTAAGAAGCTGCCTCATATGAAGAATTTCTTCGTCAAACTCTTCATTGGCAAATTTCTCATCTGAGTCGAGTGTAATTTTCTCGTCGGAGAAAAGCATAAAATGATATATCAATATTTTAGCTGCTTCCTTCAAGGCATCTTTAGGATAGATAGATCCGTCAGTTGTGATTTCGATCAATAATTTTTCGTAGTCAGTTTTTTGCTCGACACGATAGTTTTCGATATCATACTTAACATTTTTGATTGGCGTGAAAATAGAGTCAATCGGGATAACTCCAAATTCTTCTTCCGCTGGTTTATTTTCTACCCCGGGAACATAACCGCGACCCTTTTCGATTGAAAGTTCAATCTGAAGTTTCACTTCCGGTTCCATGTTGCAGATCACTAATTCGGGGTTAAGAACCCTGAATCCGGTGATGAAATTATTAATATCACCAGCTTTAAAATTATCCTGGCCGAAGATTGTAACAGAAACTTTTTCGTTATCAAAGTCATCCACAACCTTTTTGAAACGAATCTGTTTCAGGTTGAGGATTATTTCGGTTACATCCTCTATTACACCGGGAATTGTAGAGAATTCATGCTCTACCCCTTCAATTTTTATCGTTGTGATTGCGTACCCTTCTAAAGAGGACAATAAGATCCTGCGAAGTGCATTACCAATAGTAATACCATACCCAGGTTCAAGCGGACGGAATTCGAATTTACCGATTCTGTTGTCCGACTCAATCATTATCACCTTATCCGGTTTCTGGAAAGCTAAAATTGACATAAACCTAACTATTATTTTTATTTCGAATACAACTCCACGATTAACTGCTCCTTAATATTTTCCGGAATCTCTTCGCGGCCAGGAACATTCAAAAACTTGCCAGATTTGGCTTCGCTATCCCATTCAAGCCAAGGAAATTTGTTATGGCGGTTAGTTGCAAGTGCATCAGTAATCGCTACAAGCGATTTAGATTTCTCACGAACGCTAACCACTTCTCCCGGGCGAAGTGTGTAAGAAGGAATATTTACAACCGAACCATTAATAACGATGTGTTTGTGCGACACTAACTGACGTGCAGCTGCGCGGCTTGGAGCAATACCAAGACGAAATACAACATTATCGAGGCGGCTTTCAAGAAGCTGCAGAAGAACTGTTCCTGTAACTCCTTTGTGAGAGTGTGCTTTTTCGAAAAGATTACGAAACTGACGCTCAAGAATTCCATACATATACTTAGCTTTTTGCTTTTCCTTTAGCTGAGTACCGTATTCCGAAACTTTTTTCCGTCGTTTGCTGTTCCCATGCATTCCAGGAGGGAAATTCTTATGCTCAAAAGCTTTATCGGGACCATAAATAGCCTCTCCGAATTTTCTTGAAATTTTGGACTTTGGACCAATATATCTTGCCATGTGATTTTACGTTTAAAAGTACCTGATTAATTATACGCGACGACGTTTAGGAGGACGACAGCCATTATGTGGTAATGGAGTAACATCGACAATTTCAGTTACCTGAATTCCAACGTTTGCCATCGCACGAATAGCAGATTCGCGTCCGTTTCCCGGTCCTTTAACGAAAACCTTAACCTTGCGTAATCCAAGGTCAAAAGCTGTTTTGGCGCACTCTTCGGAAGCAGTTTGCGCTGCATACGGAGTGTTCTTTTTTGATCCTCTGAACCCTTTTTTACCAGCAGACGACCATGAAATTACTTCACCGTTGTTGTTGGTCATCGAGATGATGATATTATTAAAAGAAGAAGAGACATGCGCCTGTCCAACAGGTTCAATGTTTACAACTCTTTTCTTTGATACTCCAGTCTTTTTTGCCATTTCTACTTAAAATTATTTAGTGGCTTTTTTCTTATTTGCAACTGTTTTCTTCCTACCCTTACGTGTTCTGGCATTATTTTTAGTACTCTGCCCACGAACAGGTAATCCAATACGATGACGAATGCCCCTGTAACATCCAATATCCATCAAACGCTTGATAGAC
>CAYHDA010000053.1:0-18740 GCA_964355145.1 uncultured Mariniphaga sp. | reverse complement strand
GTAAGTCTCACCAAGGTAGGAGCTGAAGGCTGGAACTGTGTGGGGAATCCTTACACATCAGCCATCAACATGAATACTGCAGCCAGCGCTTCAAATAATTTCCTGAAAACCAATGCGATCGATGCAGCCAATCTTGATCCAAGTTATGCCTGCCTCTATGTGTGGGATGATGCTCTTGCAGCATATAAAATCATAGGGAATATTAGTTATGGCGTTCGCGATCTGGGACAGAATATCTTTGCTCCCGGACAGGGATTCTTCGTAAAAGCAAATAACAGTGGTTCTTCGGTTCAGTTTACGGCAGCGATGCAGACACACTCGCCGACCACAGAACTTAAATCGGGAGAGGTTTCATGGCCTGGATTCGAACTAATCGCGACATCCGGAATCATCAAAGCTTCGACCATCGTAGCTTTCAATAATGCCATGACGAAGGGTCTCGACCCGACTTACGATGCCGGCCTGCTCAGGGGAAGTTCTGGTCTTTCAGTTTACACGCGACTGTTAGCAGACAATGGCATCGACTTTGCCATCCAGTGCCTGCCTGTAACATTCGACAACCTGGTTATTCCCGTAGGAGTTGATTACAAAACAGGCGGCGAAATCACGTTCAGAATGCAGACGATTGAATTACCCTCAACGGTAAACATCACACTCGAAGATAAAACAAAAGGAACATTTACCTCACTTACAGATGGAGCTTTCCATAAAGCGACAATAGTGGCAGGAGCCAATGGCATCGGGCGGTTTTACATCCATGTTAACGGCATAGTTTCTTCCTCTCCGCTTACAAGCCTTCCTTCCGGTGTAAAAGCTTACTTCGAAAATGGATCGATCGTTATTATCGGAGAAGTAAGCAGTTCTGCCAAAGCATATATAAATGACATAAATGGCAGGATACTAGGCACTTTCAACCTGAAGACGGGTAACCGTAATACCATTCCGGCCGAGGGTTTGATTTCCGGCGTTTATCTGATTAAGATAAACGATGGAAATAAACGTGATGTTATCAAAATCGTAAACTATTAATTGAAGGTGATGAAAAAAGAAGAAAAAAGCCGGAACGAAATCACTGGGGCAGAGAAAAAAAAGGAAAAGGTAATGAACCGGAAAGAAGCAATCAAAAAAACAGGGTACATCGCCTTGTCAACTGCAACCATGATGTTGCTGATCAGCAAACCAGCTAAAGCAAACGGAGGATCGACTTCCTCGCCGGCTGCTCCTCCTGGCTGGTGAGAACTCAACAATAATAATGAAGGTTTTGTATCGGCCATTCCAATTTTCACTTCCTGATTTGGAATAATTTACTCCCTGATTTGGAAATTCTCAAGCTGTTGGGGATTGCCTATCCGCGCCTTTCAGATATGGAATTAGCAATTCCATCAAGTATAATAGTATTGCTGACCTATTATTCAAATTTTTTCTTGCCCTTTAAATAAAAATCACGTTAAAAAGAGGTAAATTTATTTAATAAAGATTTTATGAAACACCGGTGCTTCCAAGCTTCGCAAACACGAATGAAGAGTACATAAGTAATACGAAAGATTTATTGTCGTATTTCAGACTTTCATTTTTATTTGAAAATGATCTCTGATAATTACCGAATTATTAAATAAATATTTCGGTGCTTTGCACCTTTGGGTCTAAGACAATTAACCTTCTACAAATATCGCGGTGCTCTGCACCTTAGTAAAACAGGAAAGCAGCAGAGCTGCGAAATATTTGTAGAAATAATGATATAAAGCACTATTTTTAAGGTGCAAAGCACCGCAACGTAATATTCAACATTCACTAATGACTAGGATTTAAATAAATTGATCGAAAAATAATACGACATTATTTTATTTATACAACTCAGGTGTTCTCCCGACAAATCGCGACAGGCCATCAGACAATTAAAAAATAAATTATGTTTTATGAAACGAAGAAATTTTATCTCAAATAACCTGGCGCTTGGGGCTATTTTACCGGCTTCGTATCTGTCAATGGGCTTTGAAACTCCGAAACCCAGGCATCCGTCATTAGCCGGTGAGGAGGTTATTATAGAAAGAGTATCAGAAGACCGGCCTCACCAAGGGAAAGTACTGGCGGTAATTCAGCCTCATTGTGATGATATTCCAATATTTGCGGCCGGAACCGTTGCCAAGCTAATCTACGAGGGCTATACCGGTTACCTGATACGGACCTCCAATGATGAAGCCGCCGGTGCAGGTGCGACTTCAGGGGAAAGGTTCCTGAACAATGAAAGAGATAATGCAGAAGTCGCAAGAGTGCTCGGGCTTAAAAAGACCTATGATCTGAATTATGCAAATCACAGAATGGATGAATATAATATTCAGGAGATTAAAGGCAGACTGATCTTTTTGTTCAGACTTCTTAAGGTCGATACGCTTATCTGTTATGACCCATGGGGATTGTATGAAGAGAATCCTGACCATTATATAACTGCCAGGGCAGTGGAAGCAGCAAGATGGATGGCCGGAATGAGCACCGATTATCCTGAGCAGCTTGAAATTGTGAAGCCACATACGGTACAGGAGATGTATTATTTTGCAAGGGGTCCGCAGATCGTCAACAGGGTGGTTGATATAAGCCGGTTTGTGGATATAAAAGTTGAAAGTAATCTGGTCTGTAAAACCCAGGGACCCGGAGGTGATGCAGGTTCGCGCCTGAGAAAAAAACTTGCCGATGAAGGCAAAAAGCTTCCAATTTTGGGGAATGACGACAAAACAGCAAATCTCAATTATATCAGGGAGTTTGTTCTTGAGCACGACAGAATCAACGGTGCAAAATACAATCTGGAATGGGCTGAATGTTTCCACTATATCGGCCCCTCGCCTTCCGGACTGAATAACTATATTGAGAAAAATTCAATCCCATCAGGTATTTAAATAAACCTTCGAAACTGCTAACCGATCCCCAAAGATCTGTCAGTAATTACTAAATAAATTCAACACTCTTGTCTATTGCCAGAGAAGCCGGCTTAACTTTAAAAGAGCTTAGTTCTTATCTCCGTATTTCAACCCGATCAATTCAGGAAAAGGAACCATCCCAACTTATTGCTCCCGGTCCCTCAGAACGGGCATTATATATCGCAAAGCTTTTCAAACGATCTTTTACTTGTCAAAATTGAAATACCAGACAGCACAGAAATCCAGACAGTTCCTAAACATATTCTGGCAAAAGGATGGGACAGCTTTCCATTCAATAATGAAACTGTCAGCTTTGGAACTTCCTTTTTGCAGCGTAAAAAATACCTGGCACTCAGAGTACCGTCAGCGATTATCCCGGATGAGTATAATATCATTTTAAACCCGCTTCACCCGAATATAAAGGACTGCAAAATTCTCAGCTCCACTCCATTTATTTTCGACAAAAGAATTTCAAAGGATAAATGATAGAAATTGGATAATACCAATGGTTTTAAAGCAATTATCGCACTAATTAAAATAGTCTTTAAAATTCGTACATTTACTCCAGCAAGTTCCTTATATATCATAAAGTAAATAGTCAACTTTAAAAAAGTTAAATTTTCAGGCATGAAAAATAAACAGATTATTAAAGTTTGGAAATTTCTTTTCTTAGTTTTTGTTCTCAACCCGGTTTTTTGTTCGAAAACGATCGCTCAGCAAATAAAACAGGGGGATGAAATTCCATTCTCGGCAACTTTTAGTTCTGAAAAGCAAAGTCCTGCTGAGGTCCCCATTGTTCCCGCACTTAGTCAAATAAATCCCTATTTTTTTGGTGGTCTGGATACAAAGCCGGCTACTAATGATGATTATCAACCATCCGGTGATGGTGCGTTTATCAAAGTAAACGGTAAATCAGAGCTGCGATATTCTCAAACATCAGGCACCGGAGTCTGGAGGCTTTTAGTTGGAGATAAGCCTGTTGTTGGATTAGCCTTCCGCAGTACGACCGGAGCTTACGCGGCTCCCGGAATTATGTCTAATCTTGGTATAACCGGAAAAATACGCCTCACGGTCAGTAATGGAAATATCAAAAAAAATCTGGAGAATTTTACAAAAATTAAGGCAATTCTTTCTGCAGGTGAGCCTCATTGGTTGTGCGAAGACAGCGAATTAAAGGTAAAAATACTCCTTACTGCCCATGTCTTCCTTGATGATTATGCTTGCGGGCTGGTGGCAAAAATAGAATCACAAAAACTGACGCATATTAATTTGGAATGGAAATACGAAGATGCCAGGTTTGTCAAAGACGTTAAGAACTATGCCGAGTTCGTCTGTGATAAATATACGAGGATATTCGCAGGAAGTACGGCTCAGAATTCAATCTGCCGGCAGGGTGTAACTTCAAGAACAATTGATGTCTCTCCCGGCAAACCAGGCAGTGATACTTATGTGTGTTTATGGGGTTACAGCGATTATGACAAGGATGAAATTGATGCAGCATATTCCCGCCTTCGCTTTCGTCCTTTCCCATCAGAAGAATGGGTCGTGCAAATGAAAAAGGATTGGTTTCATCATTGGATCGGGCGTGGACTGGAACCGGAAAAAAAATTCATTGCCCTTCTGCAAAATTCGGATCTGCCAATAAGTCAATCCAAAGAGTTCTGGGAATCAATGCGCAAAAATGTGCGTATAAAAACTGGGGATGCCCGTTTTGACAATGTTGTTCAGAGTATCGGGTCACGGTTGATTTCAAACTATGAGTACCCTGCTTACTTGCATGGCAGTAATTTTATGAAGTACGGTAAGATCAATTGCGGCATGTACGGTCATGAGGCTGCCGGCTTTCATGATGAAGTAGCTTCCTCCTTGCAATTTCTGGCCGGGACTCAATGTGTGAAAGGGCGTCAGCGATATATCATGCCTAATTTCAGGATAAGTGAGTGGGCAGAAGAGATGAACCCCTATTTTATTGAACAGGTCTGGTATCATTACCGATGGACATGAGACCTGGCGTTTTTAAATATAATGTGGCCGTCGGTGCGCAAAGCGCTGGAACATTTGATCGCGACCAGTGATCCTGAGCATGATGGAATTTTTACGGGATATTACGAAAACTGGAACGGAGATGGAAAGGACAGAGGCGGAAAGAGCTCCTTATGGACCGCAATGGGGATTTCGGCTTTACGTTGCGGATACAATATTTCAAAACTTCTTGCCGATACTGATTTTGAAAGTAAGGGGCAAGTCTCAAAGAAACAGGAAGACGGTGATTTTAGCAGACGTTACAAAATACTTCTGGATAAGGCGGAAACGTCTTATAAAACACTATACAACAAAAGAATAGGTGCATATTCATCCGGAGAATGGAACGCTGCACTGCGAAACAAACCGGATAATGAAGAAAGTAACTATGCAATATGGCGGGAAGTTGGAGGGATACTGGAAAATTATACTTCCCTGCGTTATATCAGGGACAATTATCATGAGAAGTCTCAAAATGGAGCATTTATTGAATTTGGAAACCGAAACTGGCCGGTTCACTGGAGCAACCACTACGATAGCTTCGCCGATGCGATGGCTTCAATAGCTTCTTCTGCAATGGCTAACGACATCAATAATTACTGGCCGTTGTTAAAATCCATCTCGGAAGGGGTATATACAAAACCGGAATGCACGGTAATAGCCGGAGGAAGCTCAGTGCTCAGCCTGGAAAGCGACCAGATGTTTATGATGGCTGTCCTGGATAATATTTTTGGAATAAAACCTTATTTTGGAGATCATCTTTTACGAATTCGTCCTTCATTTCCAGATTCGTGGGTCAATCCGGAAATTGACATCCCCGATGTTTCGTATAAATATTTAATTAATAAAAACGAGATCTGCTTAAACGTAAAAACGCCCGTTCAACGTAAATTACAAGCCGAGATTCCTGTAAAAAAAAGCGTTAAGGAAGTTCTGTTAAATGGTGAAAAAGTGAGTTATGAGATTAAAAAAGAGGTAAATTTTTGTCGGGTGATCGTAAGGTCAGAAGCTGCTAAGGAGCATAATATTAAAGTAATTACAGAGGAAACAAAGGATGCGATAGTAGAAGGTGATTTGAACTGCATTATCGGAAAGCCCGCAATATTCAATTTTAAAAATGCTGAATTAGTGAATTTGCAGAATCCACAGATAGATTTTGCTCAGGTAGACAAACAAGTCAACGCTGTTCAGATCATTCCGAAAACGAGTGGAAATTTCACACTTTTTGCCGAATTAAAATCCGGAAATATCTCATGGTACCAGCCCCTTGAACTCTCGGTTAAGGAACCATGGTCCATTGCGGCGCGTTACAAGGCATGGACAGAAGGAAAACCCGCGAAATTACTATCGCCTTTTATAAATAAGGAGCGCCAATCCCTGCAGTTTGAAATGGTCAACAACAGCATGACAAAACTGGAGGGAAAAATGGCCGTCAATTGTTGTGGCCAGACAGTCACGAAAAAGGTTTCCTTGCCTGCCAGGAATTCCACCAAATTGGAAATTTCACTAAAAGATGTCTGGGACAACCAAAGTCCGGGTACTTTAGACTTTACAGTTGTTTTTAATGGTGAAGAAAAAAAATCCCACGCCATTGATTGGGAAATAGGGAAAAACAATATAAAGGAAAGATTAAATGCTCTTAATCTCGTTGAATACAACAATATAAAAATAAAAGAGCTGTACGGGGAAAGTAATGCCGGGCAGTTAAAATGGCGCAACGATTACACCGGAGCGGCAGTTGGTGTTGACTGGCGTGATAATCTGCTAATTGACAGTTTAGGATTCGTACTGTTTGTGCCACCAACAAGTTTGATGGGCTATGGCACCTTACCTGAACAATATTCACCTCCGTGGTGGAGTACTGAAAACATTCCTGACACATTAGGACTTCCGATGCCTTTCCCTTATATCGAAAGAAATCCGATTAAAAATAATATTCTGGCGCTGATAAACACGCAAAATACCAAATCCATTCCCGGGCAGGCTGTAATTGAATTAATGAATCCCATCGCAGCAGAAAAGTTGTACTTCCTGACAGCAAACCTCACCAAGACCTGTAAAAGTTACTATCCTGCTGCAGAAATTGAAATCATTTATGACTCCGGAGAAAAACAATTAACTCAGCTTATTCCTCCCTTCAATATGCCGTCTGTCATGCAGCCATTCTGCCCTGAGGCCGTAGCAATTCCACTCGGACAAATTAAAAACAACCAGACTTTTCATAGCAATGAACCGGGATTATCCCTCACTGACCTGACAACAGACCCGACCAGAAAAATTAAAAAAGTACTGGTTAGATGCGTAAGTACCGAAACTGTTTTCGGAATATTAGGAATTAGTTTTCTGACAAAAAAATAATACATTAATTATGATGAACAAGAGAGGTTATTTACTGGGTTTAGTACTGTTTTTCGAAGTTAGTCTGTGTGCATTTCAAACAGTCGCAAAAACCATCAATTTTAAATTGCAGACACGAGATCCAAAAACCAATGTGACGCTGAATAAACTAGAAAATGTTGACGCGTCCAAAGTGGCAATTGTAATTGTTGATCCGTGGAACTATCATTGGTGCATGACATGGACTGAACAGGCTGGCGGTATGCTTCCACGGATCAACCGTGCCAATGAATGTGCCCGAAAGTTGGGGATGCAGATCTTTTGGGCCCCCACGGATGTCGCAAGTATGTATTCCGGCTGGCCTCAAAGACAACGGGCCATGGCTGTTCCATATATTGAAGTTCCGAAAATACGTAATTACACCTGCAAATTCACTTTGCCAATCGGCAAATGTATTTGCGGACCGGGGATTGAATGCAAAGTCAACTATGGCTGGGATGGCATGAACCCTGAATTAGACATTGCAAACGAAGACCTGATCGTGGCCGGAACTGCAGAGCTATATTCGCTGTGCAAGGCACAAGGTATTACTCACCTTATTTATTTTGGCGGAGCCACCAATATTTGCCTGACCGGGAAACCCGAAGGATTAAGTTATATGTATGGTGGTGGTTTAGAAACAATATTTGCACGCGATTTGTCTTTTGCGATGACTCAATATGATCCGGCAAGTTCTTACACTCCCAGCGTTGGAAACGTTCAGGCAACAGATGATCTGGAACGCGCAGGCATTCCAACTGTTAACTTCGTGGATGAACTGCACAAACTGGCATTATGGAATGACAAATGGATTACCGAACCTGTCCGAATCACTCCTGCAGGGAAAGTAAACCGTCCATATTTTTTCGAAAAAACAGTAACGGTAACGCTCGAAGCGCCGTATCTCGCAGAGGCGGAGATCCGCTTTACATTTGATGGCAGCCAGCCAACAGCAACATCTCAGCAATACAAAACCCCTTTTGAATTAAAGAAAACCACTACTCTGCGCACCGCAGCCTTTCGAAAAGGGTTAAAAGTCTCTCTGGATGGCCAGGCTTATTTTGTATGTATGCCACCAGTGCCACCAAAACCTAATGTATTACTGGCACAAATCGAGTCTGTAAAAGATCTCTATGGTGCAGTCAATTCTGCCTATGCCGCTTGTCTGTGGTATCCTGTAATCAATAAATCACACGAAGGAAAATCACTTCAAATAAGAGATTCAATTTATTCAAACGGCTTGGGTATGCGTGCTCCTGCCTACATTCGATATAATTTAAAACCTGAATGGAAACGCTTTACAGCATTAGCAGGTATTGATGACAATATGATAAAAAAAGAGCTGGGACGAAATATTGCCATGTATCCAAAAATAGTTTTTCAGGTCTATATAGATGGCAAAATGGTTGCGGAGAGCCCTTTTATGAGAATTTCGCAGAAGGCATGGAGGTTTGATGTGTCAATTCCTGCCGGAAGCCGCCAGATAGTTTTGGTCTGCGATGACAAGGGGGACAGAAATTCCTACAATTTTGGCAATTGGGTTGATGCAGGATTTCTTACAAAATGATATAATGGCAAAAAAAAATTGTTGGTAAAAACCTTTTAAGGCTTTATTTCATATAGGATATTAAAAAGTTTATTGAAAGCAATTAGGGAAAAAGCGGGTTAAGTAATAGGAATAAAATAGTGTCGGCTTTTCATACTGGATGCTAAAATAAATCAATAATAAAAATCGCCACCAATGCACCAAGGCACAAAAAAGGCACCAAAAGTTGAAACTTATTTTTGGTGAAACTTGGAGTTTTTCCGTCAGACGGATGGTGGCAAAAAATTAATTTTCATGTGCTCAAAAATTTGAAAATAAAATACGACATCTAATTATTTGTACTACTTAAGTGCAAAAGCGGCGGTTTCTTTTTTACCTGTAGCCGGTAAATTTTTGACCATCATAACTGGACACGCCATCATCTGTCCCAAACCACACCACACCTGTTTTGTCGATGCAAATACAGAGTATATTATTGCTGTTCAACCCGTTGTCTTTGGTAAAAGAAGTCCACGTCAAACCATCAAAAAGTGAAGCACCTCCTTTGGTTCCCAGCCAGACATGCCCTAAACTGTCGGCTGTAATGGCCTGGACAAAATTATTAATCAGTCCGTCCTTGGTCGTAAAAACAGTCCAGTTGGCAAGTGTTTTTTTTCCGGTATGCCTTGCGAGTCCTTTATCGGTACCAAACCATTTTGTATTGTTGGAAGCGATGAAAACACTGTAAATATTATCTGACGGAAGGAGAATCGGTCCCCATTTTGCATATACCGACGCACCGGTAATTCCGTCGACATCATTCCGGTGTACCCTGGCAATACCCGCTCCGTTTGTTCCAACATACAGCGAATCACCTTCACGGTTGGTGGCCATAGAAGTAATCGGGTAATCCTGAAACAGAGTTTGCGGATACAAGTCGTCATAATCACCTTTTAGCCATGTGTCGTCTCTGAAAGCTGAAATTCCTTTATCCGTTCCAATCCAACGAAGAGGGCTTTTGCCGATGGCCACATTAACTACATTATTACTCAGAATGGTTGTGTTTTCAGTATGGTAAGTAGTTGCACCCGTTCTGCCATCAACGGGAAGGCTGGCAACAGTGGCACCTTTGGGAGATGCAATCCATAATTCTTGTCCGTTTGGGTTTACTTCAAAAGCAAAACCTTTAAGATCTTGTGTCGGAACTTTTCGGTTTTTATTGTGTAAGATCCATTTTTCACCATTGAAACTGACAATCCCCGGTTTTGTTATGAACCACTTGGTATTATCGTTATCAACGACAACCGACCGGAAGATTTTAACCGAGTCACCTATGTCAGCGAAAATACTTTTTGCTAATGTGTCAACGGGAATTGTTTGGGCATTAGCTGCAATTTCAAATTGAGAAATACCACTGTGAGATTTACGAATTTCTCCGGGATAAAATGCTCCCAGACACATCAATGCGGCAAAAATCAAAGAACCTGCAGCAAGATACTGACGATGGCGAATGTGATCGTTCATTTTTTGATTGTTATTAAACAAAATAAAAAGACCTTTCCTTGAGATGCACGTAATTTAGAAAAATTAAATGAATTTTGACTATATTTATACAGTTTTTAAAATCTTTTTTTTATTATTTCAAAAAAACTGAATTTAAATCTAACCATACATAAACAATACAAAATGAAACGCAGGGATGTATTAAAAAATTTGGCGGTACTGCCCTTGGCAGGAGGATTTTTTCCCGTTGACTCATTTTCAAGATCCACAAAAGGCCCGCTATTACCCGGACCCACTATTTATCAGTCAATTGGTGTTGATCCCGTAATCAATTGTGTGGGAACTTATACCATTATCGGGGGATCTTTGGAGCGTCCTGAAGTGGTGGCCGCGATGCATGCCGCATCCGGATTTTTTGTTCAGTATGATGAGCTGGCTTTTGGCATCGGACGCAGGCTGGCTGAAGTAACTGGTGCAGAGTGGGGAATGGTATCTGCAGGATGTGCCGCCGGGATGAAACATGTCACTGCCGGGTGCGTTTCAGGAGGAAATCCTGAGAAGCTTATCCGTATTCCTGACCTGACCGGCTTCGAAAAGACAGAAGTGGTAATTCCTGGAAGTTCGCGAAATGCTTACGATCATGCCATTCGAAATATCGGAGTTCAAATTATTACTGTAGATACAATGGATGAACTGGGAAAAGCGTTGAATTCGCGCACTGCCATGATCTATCTGATGGCTGGGGCCGAAACTTTGCCCGGACAGAAATTCGCATTGGAAAACATCGCAAAATTAGCGAATCCCAAAGGAATTCCAATCCTGATAGATGCAGCAGCTGAGGATCTTACGATTCCAAACGTCCATCTGGAGCAAGGCGCAACCATTGTAGCATACAGCGGAGGGAAAGCCCTGTGCGGACCTCAGTGTGCCGGACTGCTGTTGGGCAAAAAGGACCTTCTGATGTCGGCCTGGCAAGCCAGTTCACCGCATCATGGCCCCGGCAGGGACAATAAAGTAGGGAAAGAGGAGATGATGGGAATGCTCGCAGCTGTCGAGGCCTGGGTAAAACGCGACCATGTTGAAAAAATGAAAACCTGGCATACTTATCTTGAGACAATATCCAATAGGGTTTTATCAGTCTCGGGCGTTAAAACAGCTTTTCATGAACCTAAAGGTCTGTCGAATCACAGTCCTTCATTAACAATATCCTGGAATCCGGATAAGTTGAATATAAACGGGCCCGAAGTATCTGAGGAACTTGCCTCGAAACAACCAAGGATTGCCGTCCACAGCAATTTCAGTGACGAATCGGGAAATACTTCCATTACTATTTCTTCAGGTCAAATGCAGCCGGGTGATGATATGGTTGTTGCCGACCGGATTGTTGGAATTCTTTCTCAGAAACATTCAAAATCAGCCGAAATGAATCCTCCGGCAATGAACATTTCCGGCCATTGGGATGTTGACATAAATTATTACAGCAGCAAAAGCAGGCATTCATTTTTTATTGAACAGGATGGCAACTGGATAAAGGGTTCGCATAACGGAGATTTTTCCTTGCGCGACATGGTGGGTACCATTGAAGGTGATCAGGTAAAACTCAGCAGTTCCGACAGGCATATCGCTGATAATATTCTCTTTATTTTCTCAGGAACTGTTTTGGGTGATACTATTTCCGGTCAGATTTATATGGGCGAATATATTAATGCCAGGTTCACAGCAACGCGTCATAACCAGAAAGTTATACGCAGAACAATTAAATTTCCAAAGGGTCAGCCTCTGGCTACTTAAAATTGATGTTTTTAAAGAATTGATTTATAAGAAAAAGTAATTACATTTTCAATTGGCAAGATAACAATGAGATAAGGTTCGGTTTTTCACTAATTCAAAGCTGATAAAGAGATGAAAAGACGTGATTTTATAAAAGTTTCTTCTGCAGCAGGTCTGATTTCAATTGCAGGATCCGGATATGGCGCAGTTACAAAACTATCATCCTCAGGAGTTTCCGGGTTTGATCTCCATCCATTTATTAAGGCACATCCTGAAGCTGTTTTTATTAACCTGACTTCCATTAAGGATAAGAGTGATGCTCCTGGAATTCACAATGCTGCTTCCGCCCTAGCGAAAGAGATGTTTGTAAAGACCTCTAAAGAAGAGGGTTATTCTAATTCAACAAAAATTACGTGTAAACCTAACTGGACCTGCAGCGGACCTGTTGACGAAACTGATCCGCTTGGAAATGCCGGCATTACTACTGACCTGAATTTTATAGAGGGATTTTTGAAATCAGTTAAAGATAAAGGACCTTCTGAATTCTTTTTAAGAGAATGTGCCTGTCCATTTTACTGGAGGGACAAAGGCTATTCGCAGATGGCTGAGAGAAATAATTTCGATCTCAGGGACCTTAGTTCTAACGACTTCTGGGAATTAGGAAAGGATGATATCATTTTCCAGAAAGCTGACGGAGTTGTTTTTAAGGAAGTTGCGTTTATGGCGCCGATGACAGCGCCGGATACATTTCTGATTAACATAGCAAAATTCAAAGCCCATCTGATGGGAATTACCGGATCCATTAAGAACCTTCAGGGGATAACGGCTAAAAGATTTCATCAGTTTTGCGGCGGAAATTACAGTATTTTTAAAAGTTACGATAAACGGTATCATCCATTCTTTCAGCCTGATTACGTTGAAAGGGTTCAGGAACTCCACAAAAAGCATTTGAACGAAGGAATACCACGATGGAATACCCGTATGGAAAAACCCCCGTACGGAGGCGGATTATTTATGGAATTCTGGATTCAAAGAATGATCGATTCATTCAGTGTAACACCTACCGGAATTAATATCGTGGAAGGTATTTACGGACATGATGGTGATGGATTTTCGGGCGGGCCGCATGATGGCAGAGCGATGGATTTTATGAGTAACAACGTAATTTTCGGAAAGGATGCCTTCCGGGTTGATATTATTGCACATTGGCTGGCAGGTCATGAACCGGGTAATTTTGGACTCTTTCATATTGGCATTGAGAGAGGTGTTTCAAATGTGCTGAATCCGATGGATATTCCGGTTTATCTTTGGAAGAACGGTCAGGCAAAACTGACAGATCTGAATACTTTTAAAAGAACACCCCTCGTTACAAGTTATCTCAGAAAAAATACTGAAGGGCAAAATGAGGATAAATACCATCTTTGCAACGAACCCTTCGACTATACTGCATGGAAAACAGGCACAGCAAAATTGAGCGCAACCCCCTCAATCAGGGCACTCGGCACTGACTCCAATGACAAGGTTGTTATGGAGGTCACGGTTCCTGAAAAGGGCGATGTTTATGTGGATATACTGAACCGTCACGGCGAAGTAGTATGGCGTTTGGAAGCGAACGACCTGGAACCGGGAAAGCACCACGTAGTCTGGGATGGATTCTCACAACCTGGCCTGTACAATATGTATGTAAAAGGAATGGGCTGGGACGCTGAACGACAAATGGTTATCTATACCTAATCGGCAAGTGATCTGATCACTTCAAAACTATTGGTACAGCAATCCCGTTCAGATCATATACGATTCTGCCTTCCCTTACAGTCATTTGACATTCCAGTTTCTGTTCCGCGTCCATCTTATACCCTGTTTTGTCCCAAAATCCAAATCTGCCTTTTTCCATTTTCAGAATTGCAACATCTGCTTCTGATCCAACAGATAAATTTCCCAAATCCTCCCTGTGAATCGCAAGGGCCGGATTCCATGTGGTTGCTTTTATCACATCAGGTAAATCCATTCCCATCACAAAAAATATGGACATAACATTCAATAAATTCTTCATCGCGCTGTTCATACTTCCGGTATGAAGATCCGTGCTGATAAAGTCGGGATAAAAACCACTTTTAATGGCAGGCAATGCTTGTGAAAAATTGAAACTTCCCCCTCCAAATCCCACATCAAAAAGTATCCCTTTTTTTTGCGCTTCCCAGACAAAAGGCTTCACTTTCTTTAATTGTTCATCTACGACGGTTTCTCTGATATTACCATCCAGCAAGGCAAATACATGCGTATAAATGTCTCCCGGACGAAGGTGTTTCATAAACAATTCTTCAATTGACAATGGTGGCGAGGCTGCACCAAAATCAATCATAACAGGCAATTGAGCAAGTTTTCCGGCTTCCACAGTTTTGTCTGTCGGAGTCCAGTCTGCTCCCGAGTAATGAGCAAGCTTAATTCCTACAATATATTTTTTGTATTGACCCGCCACAAGCGCTGTTAGTTTAGGATCCATATCTGCCGGATCCTGTTCATACGCACCACCCCTCATCCCTTCACCAACAATATTCAGCAATGCCAGAACACGGGTCTGAGCATTATCAATGATATTTCTCTTGAATGCAGGAAAAGATTTCCAGCCGGCACCACCAACATCAACGATTGTGGTAATGCCGGCACGGAAAGTAAATGCGTCAGGAG
Source organism: uncultured Mariniphaga sp. (assembly GCA_964355145.1). GTDB lineage: Bacteria > Bacteroidota > Bacteroidia > Bacteroidales > Prolixibacteraceae > JAAFHB01. The sequence goes on along the minus strand of CAYHDA010000053.1, from coordinate 3,944 downwards.
GTACAGCTGATGATCCGTTGCTAAGGCCCCGATCGGGTTCTGTACCTGCAAAAACATGGGCGTGCAAATCAATCAGGCCGGGTGTAATGTAAAGCCCTTCAGCATTTACAGCCTGAATGGCAAGTTTTGCATCAATGTTTTTTGACACTGCTGCAATTCTGCCATCTTTGATCGCAATATCCATCAATTCGTCGATATTATTCTTTGGATCAATCAGGTGACCCCCTTTTATCACCATATTATAGGTTTGCGCATGAACAAATCCTGTAATCAGGAGAAGTATGCAAACAATCGAAGATCGTAGTTTTTGCATTGGGCTGATCGAAGTTATTGATTTAAAACCGGCTTAAATGTAGGCGATGCAATCCATCTCGACCAGTGAATCTCCCGGTACGCCGCCTTTTGCAACCGCGATTGTACTGCGAACAGGAGGAGTTTTGCCAAAGCGGCCTTTATACACCTCATTCATCCCCTTATAATCAGCAATATCATTCAGGTAAACAGTAACTTTCAATACTTTTTCCATAGACGAACCAGCCTTTATCAGTTCTTTTTCAAGTTCTTTCAATACTATATCCGTATGGGCCGCAATCGTAAAAGGTGCAATATGAGCCCCTTTTCCTGCAATAAATACAAGGTTTCCCAGCTTTGTTGAGCCTGAAAACAAGGGGACATCATCGACAGCCGATATACTGCCAGCCACCATCTCTTCCGAAGCCTGGGCCTTTGTTCCGGATACCAATCCAATTCCGGTTAACCCTACGATTGAAGCAACCAAACCTTTTAATACTGTTCTTCTTTGTGTTTTCATTTCTGTTAATTTTAAATATGAATTAAAAATGGAAAATCATTTTTTCAAAATAAATGATGGCCGGCTTATTTAACGCTGAGAATAACCGGATTTGATCTGCCGTTCAGATTATAAACAATTTTCCCGGCTCTTATTGTCATTTCACACTCGAATTTTTTATCTGTTTCCAGCTTATATCCTGTGTAATCAAAAAGACCGAATTTACCTTCCCTGATCCCAAGTATGGCAATGTCTGCCTCTGCTCCTACCGACAGATTTCCCAGCTCTTTCCGGTTAATAACCTGTGCAGGAAGCCAGGTACTTGCGTTGATTACGCTTTTCAGATCCATTCCCATCGCCATAAATTTCGACATGGTAAGCAGCATATCTTTCATGGCTCCATTCATACTGCCAATATGAAGATCAGTACTTATAGCCTGGGGATAAAAGCCACTTTTAATCGCCGGTATCGCCTGAGAATAGGCAAAACTGATGCCACCGTAACCAACATCGAAAACCAGACCCCTTCTCCGGGCTTCCAAAACGAAAGGCTTGACTTTATTTAACAGGGGATCAACAAGGCATTCTCTGGCACTTTCCAGCTGAGCGAAACAATGGGTGAAAATATCTCCGGAACGCAAATGTTTCAAAAGCAAATCCTCTAATGAAAGAGGAGGATTGCTTCCTCCGAAATCCACCATCAGGGGCATACCTGCCAATTTACCTGCTTCTTCAGCCCGGTCAACCGGCGTCCAGTCTGGGCCGTCATAATGGGCGAGTTTAATTCCTACGATATCGCTGACATTATTTCGGGCAAATTCGGCTGTCACCTTAGCATCCATATCTTTGAGATTCTGTTCAAAAGGACCTCCTCTCATGCCTTCACCAACGATATTCAAAAAAGCCAGAACCCGTGTTTGAGACCGGTCAATCGTTTGGCTCTTAAATATTGGAAAAGTCCGCCAGCCTGCGCATCCGGCATCAACGATTGTAGTAACGCCGGCCCGAAATGTAAATCCATCGGGGGTAACCGCGCTCGGACCATTCATATATTGCTGATCGGCATTGGTTCCCTGAAAAAGATGAGCATGAATATCAATAAGTCCGGGCACAACATATAAACCACTGGCATCTACAACCTGTTTCCCTTCCTTTGGATCAATATTTTTTGATACCAGTACAATCCGGCCCTCACTGACAGCAACATCCATTAATTCATAGATATTGTTTGCGGGATCAATCACTTGACCACCTTTAATTACGATGCTGTATTTTTGCGCCATGACAAAGCCTGCTGTCAGTATCAGCATCAAAAAAATTGCAATATGTTTACCTTTCATGAATCCGTTTTTAAACTATGTGTCGTATCAGCCATACCAAAAGGATGACCCTTCTCATAATAAATAAAAATTAAAGAGGTGGTTAGACTGAGGCTCTGGTAAATTCCTCTTTTAACCGCTTTGCAACAATCTTTTCCTGACCGGACTGCAGATTCCAGGCGGTTATGTTAATACTGTTTTCGCTTCCGCCCATCACTTCGATGGATGGTTCTCCCCTCCTGAGTCGCTCCTGAAATTCTTCTTTGGTTACTTTCACTTTGGCTATATCCCATGATATGACGAGTGTAGGGGTAATATTTGCAACCGGCGGGACAAAAACTCTTGTGGTTACACCGGTTACTTTTCGGGCTGAACTTTCCATCACAGAGATACGGTCCTCCCAGATCTTCCATTGCTTGGCATGATCGAGGTTTATAAATTTTTCCAGAGCAACATACATACCAATTATTTCCTCTTTATTTACTTTCATCCCCCGACCAATATTCCCTCCGCGCGGAGGCGAATTTAACCTGGCAGCTGCGATCAAATCTTTTTTGCCCATCAATATTCCTGCGCTTTGAGGTCCACGAATGCCTTTCCCTCCTGAAACGCAAACGAGGTCAAAGCCCATATCATTAAATTTCCACATATTTTCAACGGGAGTCGCATCCGCAGCCATATCAATCATAGTGGGAATATGATGTTTCTTACCGAGTTCCACCCATTCTTTGTCTGATATTTTACCATCAGGGCCGGCATAATTCAGAAACCACATCATTGCAGTACGCTCATTAACAGCCTTTTCCACATCTTCAGAAGTTTCAACCTCAACAATCGTAACGCCTGTATTCGTTACAGCGTGAACATAACCGCTATTGTGAGTTTTCTGCACCAGAACTTCTGATTTAATCCCTTTAAGATTAGGAAGTTGTGCTACTTTTTTCAAATCCATTCCGGTCAGAACCCCTGCAGTTCCGAGTACCAAAGCAGACCAGCAGCCCGCTGTTACGGTAGCTGCCTCCGCATGACATAATTCAGCAATTTTCGCCCCTGCTTTATCCTGAACCTCGTCGATCAGCGCAAATTCACCGGCAGTCGATCTGATGGCATCCACCACTTCATCGTGCATCAGGCTGCCCGACATAAAAGTATAGGTGCCGGCTGCATTGATAAATGTGCGAATACCCAGTTCCTTAAAAAGATTTCGTTTTGCCGGAGGCGGTGGGACCGGAGAAGCCATTATTGACTGAAAAGGTAATGCACTTCCGATGGCAATCCCTGCAACCGGCCAAACGGATAAATTCCGAAGAGCGTCTCTGCGTTTCATAGTAGCTCGTTTTTATTGTTAATTAAAATAAGTCCCGTCTTTTATTTTGCACCCATTTTCCATTCCCGACCCGGGAAATCCACCTTAAAACTTTCAATGTTTCCCTGATCCTGAAGTGTAACATACATTGTGCAACCATCTTTTCCTCCGAATGCCACATTGGTAGGTCTTTTCCCAATCAGAACAATCTCACGAAGCACTTTTCCCTCAGGAGAGACTACCACCACTGTTCCTTTGCCAAAACGGGTGATATACAAATTCCCTTTAATGTCGCAACGCATTCCATCCATACCGAAATCAGCAAATTCAATCAGCAAATGCTTATTTTTTACTCGTCCGTCCGGCAGAAGATCGTAAGCCCAGACTTTGGGTACCGCATTCACATAAAGTGTTTTTTCATCCATGCTTACCTCAATTCCATTTGTTGCGCCCTGAAGAGTGTCCAGCAACGAAACCTCTCCATCGGTGTCTATCCGCCATATTCGTCCATTGCCGGCTTTAAAATCAG
>CAYHDA010000052.1:0-18749 GCA_964355145.1 uncultured Mariniphaga sp. | reverse complement strand
ATTATGCAAACATCCGGGTTTCGAAAACCTTGAGGGTTTAAAATTATGCAAACATTCGGGTTTCGAAAACCTTGAGGGTTTAGAATTATGCAAACATCCGGGTTTTTAAAACCTTCAGGGTTTGGGATGGAATACCGAAAAAAGGGAATACCTTGCTTCTTCAGAACCAGAACAGGTCAGGCTCTCAATCTGAAAAACCACAAATTAATCTATAGTTAAGATCAGGCAAACTGCCCGCAAACCGGTTATTGGCTAAATCGCACTTAGAGAAATAATAATCATCATTAAAGCGACTACATAATAGATTAATATTTTCCGGTGCTTTTCTTTATCAATATTAGTTTGCGAGGAAACGATTAATCCAAGATTCGCGATCAAAAGGGCAAAAAGCATCAAAACAATATGTTCGATCGGCCAAAAGCGTTTTGAAGCCAATTTAAGGGCATCCTCAATCCCTGTATATTTATTTTCTCCCGCAGAAGAAGGATTTGCATATAGAATAAGTCCGAATATGAGTTGCAGATAGAGGGTAATAATAAACCCATATGATAAATATTTATCCAATGTTCTATAAGCAGTTCCTTTTCTGATACCTCTTATGGAGCGGATCACAAGCCATATCGCAACAATTGAGAAGGTAATGCTGATTAGTGTATGAAGACTTTTCATAATATTAGAACTTTCCAAAACAACAAAACTCAAATTCATAGCAATATATTTTATCAGTAAAAGTTATCAGCTCAATAGTTATAAAACGGACTGTGCCAGCAATTTAGCCTGAAAAATACGATCGGCCATTCCTATGCCGTTCCTTAGATTTCCCCCGATAATAAGACCCGGATATTCGATCTGCAGCATTTCGACTGCCTTTAAACGAAATTCGGTATTAGCCTCATATTGAGGAATAGCCCAATTATGATGTATTATTTTAAACAGATCAGGTTCAAAGTCATCTGTCTTCATAACCTGACAGATTTCCCGCTTAATTATTTCTTTGATCTGATTGATGGGAAGTTCACAGATTTCCGGTTTTCGCACCCCTCCCATAAAAATGGAAAATAATGCACCATCTTTTGGAGCCCTTTCTTTAAAAAGTGCCGACATAAACAACACACCCAAAATATCTCTGCTCTCTTTAAATGGAATCAATCCTCCAAAAGCGTCCAGCTTCATACCCTTCCATGTATTGAATCCCAGAATTACTTCAATTACGGGAGCATAATACAAGTTTGTGATTTGGGAAATCACCTCCGCTCCGACAAATGGAAGTACTTTATCCAGCTGATAGGCACCAATAGTGGAGATTACTTTTTTGGTCTCCAATTCGATTAATACATCATCTTTCGTGAAATATGAAACAATAAAATGTTCGTCTGCAGGACGAACACTAATTCTTGAAATATTAAGGTGTATGTTTTCATCTCCAATACTGTTTCTCAAAGCATTAGTCAGTGAAACTAGACCACCTTTTACCGAAAATACTCCCCTTGTGACTTGTTTCTCTTCCTCTGTTTTAGGTTCAAATTTTTTCTTGATAGAACCTCCAATAAAGCTACCGTATTGTTGTTCAAGATTATATAATTTAGGAAGTGCAAACCGGGTTATTAATCGGTCAGGATCACCGGCATATACTCCTAAGATAAACGGATCGATGGCATAATCCAGAAAACTTTGTCCCAGCCGTCTTTTTACTAATCCAGCCAGTGATTCATTTGGGATTTTCCCTGCCTTACGGAATGGCTCCCCAAGAATTTTTAATTTATCTCTAAACGTAAATAAGGGTGTTTTTATAGCATCCCAAAGGCCTGAGGGTAAAGCTTCCCATTTACCATTTTTAAGGATATACCGTTTTTTTACATTCTCATTCGCCTCCTCTAAGGCACACGAATCTTTTAATTCATCAAATAATCGTAATACTTCGACATTGCCGATCACTCCCGAGTTTGGTCCTTCTTCGTAAGTAAATCCGTTTTCATTAACTGAGTTAATTACGCCCCCAACCCTGTCACTCTTTTCAAGGATACAAAAATTGATCTCCTTTTTTTTCAAATGATGGGCGGTAGTCAATCCGGTTATTCCGGCGCCAAGAATTACGACATCCTTCATGATTTATACAGTTTTGGAATAGATGTTTTCTTCCTGATTATATGCCGGATCAAGGGCCATAGCTATGTTTCGGGCAAATATAAATCCTTTGTCAAGAACTTTTATTCCCAGGTTATCCATGACCATCAGATCGTCAAAGATGAAATCCTCAAAATCTGAGGGATCAAATTTGATAAGCTCTTTGATATCCTGGCTTGTTAAGTGAAACTGGGCTGCAATATCTTCAAATAACAATACTCCGTTACACATAATGCTGTTAACGATAGTCCGGATAATTTGCTCCTCTCTGGTTAATTTATAGCCGCGTTCAATTGCATATCCGGTGGCTTCAATAGCCTCAATGTATTTTGGAAATTCTTTAATATTCTGAGCATAAGCTCCCCAAAATTGTCCAATTGAAGAGGCGCCAAAACCATACACCTGACCCGTTGTCTCCAATGTGCAATATCCCTGGAAATTTCGGTGTAGTTTTTTTTGCTGAAAGGCGATCGCAAGATCATCATCTGGGAGAACAAAATGGTCGATTCCAATTGAAATATATCCGGCCTCTTCCAGTTGTGATATACTGTTTACCAACATTTCCATTTTCGCCTCAGGACCAGGAAGACCAATCTTTTCAAGTTGCTTTTGTGCTTTTTTCACCCACGGCACATGTGCATAAGAAAAGGTGACAATCCGGTCTGGCCTTATGGCTATGGCTTGTTTCAGAGTTTCGGTAAATGACCCGGGGCTCTGCAAGGGCAAACCGTAAATAAAATCCAGGTTAATTCCCCGAAATCCCTTGTTCCTTAAATGATCTACGATATCGCCTACAGGATATTTGGGGCCTGTCCGGTTGACTGCTTTCAAAACGTCATCACGGAAATCCTGAATGCCAAGGCTCATCCGGTTAAATCCCATCTCCGCCAACTGATCAATATCACTAAATTCCAGGTAAGCCGGACTGCACTCCATGGCAATCTCAGCCTTTTCACTGATAATAAAAATATCCCGGATATGATCCATTATTTCTTTAATGAAACGCATCTCAATAGAGTTCGGCGTACCGCCACCCCAATGGATTTGTGTTACATTACGCTGAAGATCAAGGTGTGAAGAAACATTGCTGATCTCTGTTTTCATTGCTGAAATATATCGTTCAACAACCGATTGTTTCTGAGCAATAACTGTGCTGCAGCCACAGAAATGGCACCTGCACGGGCAAAATGGAATATGAATGTAAATAGAGATGTCTTTTGGTATTTGATTATTCGAAGCTTTAAGCTCATCGACGTAGTCAGACACAGAAAATCCATTATTAAAAAAATTTGCGGGTGGATAACTGGTGTACCGGGGTCCCGAAACATTATATTTATTTAGAAATTCACTGCTTACACTCATAACGCTAGTCTCTTTTCCAATCGGTTTGTTTGACCCAGTCAACAACCATTTTGGCATTCTCAAAAGGAATTCCGGGAATAAAACCATGTCCCAGGTTGAAGATCCAATTTTGATTTTTTGAACCAAATGAAACATATTTCTCAAGGGTTGCAGAAATCGTAGCCTGATCTGCCAAAAGTAATCTTGGATCGAGATTTCCCTGTAGTCCGATATCGTGATGCACCAGCTGGCGAGCTGCTTCGATTGGTGTTTGCCAGTCGATGCTTAGGAAATCAGTGTCTTCAGGCCGGATATTCGCAATCCCGGTTCCCAGCCCTTTTGGCAGAAATATAACAGGACATCCGGTACTTTTAACTGCAGAAGAAATTTTCCGGACATAAGGCATAATCATTTCGAAATACAAATCAGAAGGGATCAGACCTGCATGAGTCTCGAAAATCTGAAAAGCTGAAATTCCATGTTTAACTTGATTCACAGCATATTCGATCGATAATTCTGTGATCATATTTAACAATCTGTGAGCAGTTATTTTATCTTTGTAAAGCAACCCTACCGCATCAGGAAAAGTGTGATTGGAACTTAATCCCTGAATCATATAACAAAGTGTTGTAAAAGGTGCTCCACAGAATCCGATTAAAGGTGTACCCGATGGTTTAGTCTTTAGAATTTCATCAATGGCTTTATAGATATATTCCAATTTAGAGGCGTCAGGGGACAGCGAGCTTACAGGATCGCTTATATCTTTAAGGGCTTTCCCAAATTTTGGGCCGGAGTCTGTGAATTCGAGATTCATGCCCAAGGCTACCGGAATTACAAGGATATCGGAAAAGAGAATGGCTGCATCAACACCTAAATCATAAACGGGAAGCAAAGTGACCTTTGCGGCTAACGCGGGTGATTGCATCAATTCGCTAAAACTGTATTGCTCGCGTAATTTCAGGTAAGATGGCAAAACACGACCTGCCTGCCGCATAAACCAAACAGGTGGCCGCTCAGTTTTCTCACCTTTCAAAGTCTGTATAAAAATTGAATCAACCATATATTATTCAGATTATCATCAGTTAAAAAAATCAATTATGATTCTTGTTTAGCCCCCTTTGCCAATTTAAAATTATTCAACTATTGCAGAGGCTGAAATTCAGAGACTACTTTAATTGCTTTAATGCCTTTAGATTAGCAGCAAGCGTCTCGTCAATGTCTTTATCCGTATGAGCATAAGAGACAAACAGGCACTCAAACTGAGAAGGAGCAATATAAATTCCGCTCTCAAGGGTCATTTTAAAATAAGCGGCATACTTTTCTGTATCCGATTTCATTGCTTCATCTAAGGAAGTCACACAATTTTCATCTGTGAAGAATAGGGTCATCATCGAGCCAACCCGGTTGATTACTGCATTTACACCAGTCGAAGCGAGGTTATTTCTTAGTCCTGCTTCCAGATTACCTGCTTTTCTTTCCAACTCGGAATAAAAATCAGGAGTATCTCTTATTAAAGTCAGCATTGCGATACCCGCGGCCATAGCCAAAGGATTACCAGATAATGTACCGGCCTGATAAACAGGGCCTATTGGAGCCAGCATATCCATAATGTCTTTTCGTCCCCCGTAAGCGCCAACCGGAAGTCCGCCACCGATGATTTTACCCAGCGTAGTCAGATCGGGCATTACCCCGTAATATTCCTGAGCTCCTCCCTTTGCAAGTCTGAACCCGGTAATCACTTCATCAAAAATCAGCAGTGCACCATATTCTTTGGTAATAGCTCTTAATCCCTGCAAAAAATTGTTGGAAGGCGGCACTAATCCCATATTTCCGGATACCGGTTCGACGATTATTGCAGCGATCTCATTTCCCTTTTCCCGGAAGATCGATTTTACGGATTCCAGGTTATTATACTCTGCAATAAATGTGTCGCGTGCAGTACCCACTGTAACTCCGGGACTATTTGGCAAACCAAGGGTGATGGCACCTGACCCTGCCTGGATCAAAAAACTATCTCCATGACCGTGGTAATTCCCTGCAAATTTGAGAATAGCATCTCTTTTGGTAAAGCCCCGGGCCAGACGAATCGCACTCATTGTAGCTTCAGTTCCTGAATTAACCATACGCACTTTTTCAACCGATGGCACCATCTCAACAATCAGATCTGCCATAATAGTCTCGTATTCAGTAGGTGCGCCATAGCTGGTTCCTTTTTGGGCTGCTTCGCTGATGGCTGCAAGGATCGTATCATGGGCGTGACCGAAGATTAACGGACCCCATGATGCCAGGAAATCAATATATTGATTTCCGTCAATATCTGTAATCACAGATCCCTTGGCCTTTTGAATAAATACCGGATTGAGATTGACACTTTTAAAAGCCCTGACAGGTGAGTTTACCCCTCCAGGAATTACCTGCTGTGCCTTTTTAAATGCCTCTATGCTTTTTGTGAATTGCATTCCTTTGTTTTTTTATGATAATATCTAATGAACTGAGACTATTTTTATTTCTTTTGTTTTCAGTTAAATTAATTTTAAAATTATTTCCCGTTCAGGATATTGGCAGCTTCAACAGCATGATAGGTAATGATAATGTCAGCACCGGCCCGTTTAATCGAAGTCAGTATTTCCATCATTACCCTTGGTCCGTCGATCCATCCTTTTTCGGCAGCCGCTTTTAACATGGCAAATTCTCCGCTGACATTATAAGCTGCTACCGGCATATTGAATTCATTTTTTACGCGGTGAATTACATCAAGGTAGCTAAGTGCAGGTTTAACCATCACAATATCTGCTCCCTCAGCAATATCCTGCTCTACTTCACGAAGCGCCTCATTTGAATTGGCCGGATTCATTTGATAGGTGGCTCGGTTTCCAAATTTTGGAGCACTTTCGGCGGCTTCCCTAAATGGTCCATAAAATCCTGATGCATATTTGGCAGAATAAGCCATAATCGGGATTTTATTAAATCCGTTTGCATCTAACTGTTCACGAATCACACCAACCCGTCCATCCATCATATCGCTTGGAGCAATCATATCAGCGCCAGCTTCTGCCAGTGATACCGATTGCCTTGCAAGAGTAATCAGCGTCGAATCGTTATCAACATCCCCGTCAATAATTGTCCCGCAATGTCCATGAGTAGTATATTCACAATTGCAGACATCTGCAATAACATACATATCTTTTAACTCCTTTTTAATGGCCCGGATTGCTTGTTGTACAATTCCATTGTGCTCGCAGGCCACACTGCCGTCTTCATCCTTGTGAGCAGGAATTCCAAAAAGTAAAACTGCTTTTACGCCGGCGGCATAAATTATTTTGCACTCTTCGACCAGCAACTCAACAGACAACTGGTAATTTCCAGGCATAGAGTTAATATGATTTCTTACGTTGGTTCCTGAAACCACAAAAAGGGGCATTACAAAATCATCAGCTGACAGTTTCGTTTCTGTGACCATTTGCCTCAATACGCTGTTATACCTCAATCTTCTTAATCTTGTTACCGGGAATGTCATAATTTTTTATTTTTTTATAATTGATAAAATTCTAAAATTGCATCTTTAATTCCTTCTGCATTTGATTTTTTAGCTGTGAAAAGTGGTTCGAATCCTGCTTCCTGAATTGCTTTGGTTGTGACCATTCCGATACTTGCCATCTTTAACTTTTCAATCAGCTCATGATCATAAAAAGAACATAAGTTCCGGAATGTTGAAGGACTGGTAAAAATGATCAAATCGTATTGGTCTTTTCTTAATCGCTCAATGATTTCAGGATCTGCCTGGTCGGGTTTAACTGTTTGATAAACGTTAATGCGGTGCGCAGTGTTGTGAACTGATAATCGGTCTTGCAGAAGGTCGTCTGCCAGGTTGCCCAGACAGAGCAATATGCCCAGATTTTCGGGCTGGTATTTGGCACAAAACCGGTTAAGGAATTCTTCAGCGGTATTATCTTCGCTGACGAATGCGGGTGCATATCCATAGTATTCAAGTTCCAACCCTGTTTTATGTCCTATCGCTGCAAGTTTAACTGTTTCAGGTAATTCTGTATGTCCTTTTGCATCAATTAGTAGTTTAAAAAAATTGATGACCCCGTTTTTGCTTGTAAAAAATATCCAGTCGTAGAATTCCAGGTTATTTAACTCACCGGTCATTTCGGCATCCAACGCAGAGGGCGATATTTCAATCATTGGAAGTGAGAGCAATTTGGCTCCTGATAATTTTAAAATTTCCGGCAAAGTGTCCCCGGCTTCCAGCGCCCTGGTCGAGATAATGACTTTGTCTTTCAATGACAAGTCTGATTGTGGATTTAACAGATTTTCAGTTCTGATCTCTTTCAATATTTCAGCTCCGCCATTGTTGTATAATTTTCTGGCAAGTTTTGCAGAGAGATAGACGGCATTATCAAGTTCTCCTTCAGCTGTTTCTTTAAGAAATTTCGTGCCATCAATACTTGAGATAAAGCCGGTAATCCGAAATTTATTGCCTTCGATCAAGGTATAACTTCCTACTGGGATCTGACAGCCTCCTTCGAGTGTTCCAAGAAAAGTTCGTTCAGCTTCAGTTGCCAGAAATGTTTCTTTGTGATTGATTTTCATTAGCAGAGCCTCCACCGAAGGATCATTATCCCTGATTTCTACCGCAATAGCACCCTGACTGCAGGCGGGAACCATTAGTTCAGGGTCAAAAAGTTCAGAAATATACTCTTCCATTTCCAGTCGTTGCAATCCAGCCGCGGCCATAATCATTACATCACAATATCCTTCCTGCATTTTTCGGATCCGTGTATTGACATTACCCCTGATTTCAATAATCCTGAAATCAGGATTGATGCGTAATAACTGTGCTTTTCTTCTCAGGCTTGAAGTCGCAATAATGTCATTCGGGGTGAGATCTTTGATTTTTCTGCCGTCAAGGCTGATTAATGCATCTCTTATATCACCACGTTTTAAAACGGCTCCTAATTTGGCTCCCTCGGGAAATCCTGTAGGTAAATCTTTCAGGCTGTGCACTGCCATATCGATTTCATGATTGAACAGAGCGCTTTCCATCTCCTTGGTAAACAGGCCCTTGTCTCCTATTTTTGATAAGGCGATATCCAGTATCTGATCTCCTTTCGTTTTTATAATTTCGATTGTAAATGTTGTGTCAGGGTAGTGCTTCTGAAGCTCTTCCTGAACAAGAAAAGCCTGATACAATGCTAATTTGCTCCCTCTTGTACCGATTTTTATGGTCTTATTATTCATTAATTCAGGTCGAATAATTTATTTAGCATAGAAATATATTCACGTTGTCTTCCGTTATCGGTGACAGATTTCACATTTTCAATCATCAGACCGATCATTTTTTTAGTGATTAATTCTCCGTATGCGGTTGCATGTTCATGGTCCGTTTTCTTTTGGTTCTTAAGATAACCATCAAGCATTGACTTGTTTATTTCCTGAAACCGGCTCGAGATATTCTGAAAAGTAGGGACTAAAGCCTGGATGGAATGCCATTGGGAAAATTCCGAAACTGATTTTTCGATGATTATCTCCGCATGTGAGATCTCTCCTTTCCGGCGCTCCAGATTATCTTCGATGACCTCATTTAAAGCATCAATATCGTAAACATGCACATTTTCAATTTCAGCTACTTCAGCGGCAACATTACGCGGGACTGAGAGGTCAATAAAAAACAGAGGATTATTGTCACGTTCCAGCATGGCTTTCCTGACAATCTCTTCAGTGAATAAAGGTTTTTTTGAAGCTGTGGAAGTGATTACAATATTATTCGAAATCAGCAGCTGCTCCAGCTTATCAAAACTAGCAACCTTACAACGGTATTTATCAGCTAATTCACATGCTTTTTCCTGAGTCCGGTTAACAACAGTGAATTGCGTGCAATCCTTTTTTATCAGGTTCAATAAAGTCAACTCACTTGTTTGACCTGCACCAACCAATAATACGGGATGCGAACTGAGATTCTTAAGTTTTCTTCCGGCAAGTTCTACTCCGGCATAGCTGATCGAAACCGCTCCTTTGTCGAGAGCCGTATTTGTCCTGATCTCTTTTCCTGTTTTTAAGGCATCGCTAAAAAGCTTATACAATACTGAAGTGCAGAGCTGATTGTTATGACTGATATTAAAAGCATTTTTTATCTGGCCAACTATTTGATATTCACCTAATGCCATTGAGTCAAGTCCTGAAACCACTCGAAACAGATGCTCCGTAGCATCTTCATTTTTCATTTCGTAAAAATGAGCCTTTACTTCTGTGTTTACTTTACGATAATCGATAAGGGTTTTGAGGATCAAATCAAAGTCCACTGAGTGGCAGCTGTCTTTCTGCTCAAAGTATATCTCAGTCCTGTTGCAGGTAGAAACTACAATCGCTCCAAGTATTCCTTTTGCGACTAATTGTGGCACAAATCTTTTAATGTCTTCTTCACAAAATACAAATTTCTCCCTGATCTCAATTGGAGCCGATTTATGATTTAATCCAAATAGTCCTATCATTCTATTTTGGGTCTTGATTATTTTAATGCAATTTTAAAAATAGAATCTGAAGCAAATCTGAAGTAATGGCGGCAAATCAACAGAATCATAGGGCTAATCCCGGTGACTTCATGAATTTATTCCTATTGTAAATTATATTAACTACCCGGAGTTTGTAGTAATGTTGAGCATACAACTTTTGAATCTAAGGATATATTGTTTTAAGTGCAGACAGTCAATGAGATGGACGTATTGGGAAATGGATAACAGACAATGAGATTAAAATATGGAATTCCTTTCAGTAATGGTTTTTACTGATTATTTAGATTTGATATTTATAGCAAGTTTTAGTAAGATTTATGTTTTGAGGAAATCAACCTGCATTACGTGCAAGTTGTTTTGATAACTGTACATAATTTTAAATCCATAAATTGTACAAATCTTTTGAACAATCGACAGTCCAAGTCCCAGTGAATCCGAAGATGTTGAAGAAGTGTGAAAGCGTTTAAACATCATGTCAGGATCAATTTTTAGTGCGGGTCCGGAATTTGAAATTTTTAGAAATTCGCGGGTTAGTTCGATGCTTAGTTCACCTCTGGCTACATTGTGCCTTAACGCGTTTTTAATGAGGTTAACAAGCATAATATCAGCAAGATATGGATTCATGTTAACTGTAGATTCATCATCCAGCCTTTTGCTTATATTGATTTTCTTAGAATGGATCAGATCTTCAAGGCTTTCAAGTTGATTATTGATCATAATCGCAGGATTTATTGGCTTTGATTCAGGGAATTGCCTGTTTTCGATCTTTGCCAGTAAAATTAGTGTTTTGTTAAGTCTTGCCAGTCTGTTCGATGCCTCATAAGCATCGGCTACGGTTTTGTATTGCTTCTCTTTCATATCGCCGGACTGAAGCAGCAATTCCATTTTTGAATTTATAATGGCCAGCGGGGTTTGGATTTCATGAGATGCATTCTCAATATATTCCTTTAAATTTAGATAATCATTTTTGATACGTTCCGTCATCCTGAACAAAACCCTGTTAAGATCTTCAAATTCTCTTATGTCAGAATGTTGCAACAAAAATTCCTGATGAGCATTTACATCGTAATTATTGATTTTAGTGATGGTGTCATAAAATACTTTCCAATCCTGACGTGAGGATTGACGGTTTGCAATAAGTAACGTTAAAATAATCAACATTACCATTAAATTCATGATAACGATAATCCGAATAATAAGGCGATCCGTTTCTTCCAAAGGCTTAAATATCTGAATGTAATAGTCGTGACCATGAATAGCTTTTACAAATCCAAGTTGTCTGAAAAGTGCATATTTATTCGTTTGGGGGTTAAAAAGTAAAGTGTCGGAATATAATTCAGCTTGGCGCTGTCGGTCCAGGGGCGTGATAATTACTGTGTCGCTCAGATTTACGTATTGATTATAAGAGGAATGAGCTGTATCGAACTCTTTAATAATGCTCATTTCACGTTTTTTAAGTTCAAGATTGATGTTTTGATCAACCTGATGACGGAGCATATAATAAAAAGCCACCATCCCAATGAGAAAGACAAACAGGGAGATCGCCAATAAATTCAGGGTTATTTTGTTTAAAAGTCTCAATTTAATTCAAATTTATAACCTAATCCATAAATAGTTTTAATGTAATCTTCGCATCCTTTTTTTAGCAATTTTCTTCGTAGGTTCTTAATATGTGTGTAAATAAAATCATAAGAATCAGCAAGATCCATATAATCACCCCATAAGTACTCAGCCAGTCCCGCCTTGGTAATCACCTTGTTTTTATTTGAGATGAAAAAAAGTAAAAGTTCATACTCTTTTTTGGTAAGCGTTATTTCCAGTTCGTGGACAAAAGCTTTATGCTCATCAGGAATAAGTCTTATTTCATTAACAACGATCTGGTTATTGCCGCCATAGCTTATCCGGCGGTTAACAGACTTCAGGTGAGCATTAAGTTCCGCAAGATGAAAGGGTTTAGTCAAATAATGATCTGCTCCAATATCCAGACCTTCAATGCGGTTCTCCAGAGAGTTCATGGCTGAAATAATGATAATCCCCAATGTAATCGATTCTTTTTTAATGAGTCTTATCAGATCAAGTCCGTTTCCATCCGGCAAATTAATATCAACTACAATACAGTCATACTGGTACATCCCGATTTTTTCAGTTGCATCGGTGTAATTATAAATCGCTTCACATAAATGGCCCTCTTCTGCAAGGTATTCTACCATCGAATCGGACAATGATTTCTCATCTTCAACAATTAAGATTTTCATGATATTTTATTACCTCCGTTCGTTTATCATTTGTTCTAAACCGTCAATCCATACGCTGTCGTTATTCAGGCTTTCCACCATTTGAAGTTGTTCACCTCCATGTTTTTTGAAAAGATGAGCATACTCGTTTTCGATTTCAACTTTTGTTTCAAGGCAATCGGCAACAAAGGAAGGAGCAAAGACCAGTATTTTTTTTGTTCCGGTATTAGCTTTATCAATCAGCACCTTATCGGTGAAAGGTGCCATCCAGTTTTTGCTCAGGCGTGATTGAAAGGACACAGAATAATCTTTTTCTGAAATACCAATTTCCCCTGCGATCAGTCTGGCAGTTTCGTAACATGCCGCTTTATAACAAAACTTTCCTTCCACTATAGTTTCTGTTGTACAGCGGCAATTTTCACAATCAATACCTGGGTGAAGTGTGTTGATTTGGCGTAAAGGCAGTCCATGAAACGAAAAAAGAACATGATCATAAGATGATATTTTATAATTAGCCGCCCGGGCAGCAAAAGCCTTAATGAAAGCGGGATGATCGTGAAAAGAGCTGATCAGTTGAATTTCAGGGAAAGTTTTCCATCCGCTGATCTGTTTCATTATTAATTCGAAAACTGAGCCTGTAGTTGCAGAAGCATACTGAGGGAAAAGGGGAAGAATAATTATCTTTTTAAACGTCAGCTTTTCAACTTCTTGTAAGATTTTTTTTAAATCGGGTTTGCCATAGCGCATGGCATTAAATATCCGGTAACGATCGCCTGTTCTGATTTGGAGTTCAGCAGCCACCTGCTCTGAGTAATATAAAAGAGGCGAGCCTTCTTTGCTCCACAATTGTTGATAAAGCCTGCTCGATTTGGGCGCCCGGAACGGAACAATAATCAAATTTACCAACGCTTTCTGAAAAAGCCAAGGCAGATCGATCACACGCCTGTCATTTAGAAACTGAAATAAATATTTTCTCACATCGCCAGTGGCCGGCGAATCGGGAGTTCCTAAGTTGACAAGAATAACAGCAATCTTATCCATTTCCTATATGAAAATTATAAATATTGTCGAATTTATTCTGAGAGAAATCAGCCCGTTGCAGAGGTGATCACTCAACAGCAATGATAGGAAAAAAGACGGACTCAGGATGAGAATTCTGAATAATAAATTTAGAAATAACGGGGGGTGAACCGGCAGTACCTTCTTTTCTTATATGGGAAATCGTAACTTACCATAAATTCATGCGTTCCTGCATTCGCCTGTGTCGGGTGAAATGTGGTGAGGTCATAGGCATATCCGATTTTTAGCTGTGGATTAACAAATGCCTGGAAAAGAAATCCGTATGAATTTTGAAGCCGGTAAGTGGCTCCAACCCACACCCGGTTGAAGAAAAGGACGTTGCCTGTCAAATCAACGACTTGGGGCGTTGCTTCGCTCCAGCGGTATAGAAAAGTTGGTTTGAATTTTACGGATTCAGTTATGGTAAACACAGCTCCAGCCATCCCATAATAGTTGATCTCTTCGTGATAAATCGAAATCCCGGTATCTGTATTAATACGGTTTTTAAAAAATTTGGGGACTGAAAATCCCAGGAAAAAATTGTCGCTGTGCCATAAAAATCCGACTCCAAAATTAGGAAGGTATTTGCCCTGAATATCCTGAACAGAAACAGGATCGTTAGGATCGTGGGTAGATAGCTCACTTAACAATGCTTCGTAACGATTAAAACCACCTTTTAAACCAAATGAAATATACTGATCATTATCGAGAAGAATGCGGTAAGCATAGTCCGCATATAGTGCATTTTGACGAACCGGTCCAAACTTGTCGTTGATTAAAGATAAACCAAGACCTACATTGTATTTTTTAAAAGGTCCCTGAACAGATATTGTGTTGGTAGTAGGTGCTCCGTCAAAGCCAACCCATTGAATGCGTGATAATGCGGTAACATTCAAATATCCCGACAAGCCGGCATATGCAGGTTGTACGGTCAGCAAATTATTCATATACTGATTATAAACCGGATCCTGCTGACAAATTCCTGTTGTTGGAAGAAGCAGCACGAGCAGCAGAGAAAATCCCGGTAACAGCTTTTTATAAAATCGCATTCTCTTTTTCAAAGTAAGAAATGTATTTCAGTCAAAATTGACTGATTAATAATAGATGTAAACGAAACCTTGTAATTTTTGTGTGGCACCGCCTAAATTTAAAATATAATAATAAACACCTGGTGCAACAATTTGATTATGAGACCACGAAGATGTCATAAATCTTCCATCCCATTCATTTTTATAATCTTCGCTGGAGTAAACAAGCTGACCTGAACGGGTATAGACATTAAGTTGCGACTTTGGAAAATCCTTCAGACCGTCAATCTCAAAATTATCATTGATACCATCGCCGTTAGGAGAGAAGAGCTTCGGGATCACCGGTAATGCCTTGATCGTTACAATTTGCATACAAGTGTCGGTAAGTCCTACAAAGTCGGTGACCGTCCAGATAACCTCAGTTATCCCTATCCTGAATTTCTCAGGTGCATCATTTGTGATGGATGCTACTCCACAGTTATCCCATACAACCGGCTTACCCAAATCCATGATAATTGTATTCTGATTATTGGCTGCTGTATCAATGCCATCAGTCTGGTGTAGGATCCGTTCAATATCCTTAGGACATGAAATGGTTGGAGGAATAGTGTCCAGGACATCAATTAAAACGCTGTCCTTTATGCCACATCCATTAGCATCTGTCATCGTAACAGAATGATAGCCATAAGAAAGACGAAGTGCTTCGCGGGTAGTCTGGGCCGGTGTGGTATTCCAGCTATAAGTATACAAATTCAGATCAGCAGGCTTTCCGCTTCCGTTAATACTGTCTACTCTTGCACTTCCATTGGCATCGCTCAGGCACGCGATATTCTTGTGCTGAATATAAATTCTTAATCCCGGATGATCTTTCAAGGTATCAGTCAGAGTAATCGAACATGAAGATGCATCAGTAATGGTAACACTGTAGATTCCGGCAATAAGACTCTTGGCTGTGGCAGTGGTTTGAACCGGATTAGTACTCCATAGATACGTATATGGCGCTGTCCCTTTGGTTACTGTTGCAGTCATTGTGCCGGTGGCCAATCCGATGCAGGTTGGTGATACGGAGACAATTTTGGCTTGCAGTGAATTTGACGGATTAACGGTTACCGGCTGAATATCGAAGCAGGTTCCACTCGGTGCACTACCTTTGATATAATAGGTTCCGGTAGTAACTGCTTTCGGATTTGTCAGCGGACTCGTACCTCCTGAATTTGCCCAATAGGTGAAAGTTAAACCTGCTGTAGAACCTGCTGTCACAGACGACAATGTGAGATCAACGGCGCTGCTGCAGTCTTTTAATGTTTGAGTTATGGTTTTTACAACAGGTGTAGAAACTACGGTAATGATTATCGGAGCAACAGGGCAAGGACCACTTGAAGGCGCATAAGAAATTGTATGAGATCCGGTACCAGCTAACGATGGCGTGAAAATATTTCCCTGTACACCAGTTCCGCTAAAAGTTCCTCCTGCCGGAGATGCTGAAAGTGTCACCGGTGAGTCATTAATACAGTAAGGTCCGTAGGTCCCGGTAAAACTCGATGAATTGACTACCTGAGTTATTTCTGCGAAATTTGTGCAACCGGCTGTATTGGTAACCGTTAGCCTGTATCTGCCTGAAGCTGCTGCAGTAACATTGGTAATCGGAAGTGGATTTTGAGCATCAGAAATGAATCCATTGGGTCCTGTCCATGAATAGGATACCAACCCGGATGGGGCTCCGCTAAGAATAATCGTCGATCCTTCGCAGGCAGGATTACCGTTTGAAGTAATTACTGGTGTAGGAGGTGGTTGGTTAAATGCAACATTGATGCTGGTTGATGCACTGCAACCGGATGAATTAACTACTGTTAATGTGTATTGTCCTGTAGCAGTTGCTGCTGTAACAGCATTGATAGCCGGATTTTGCTGTGTTGATGTAAACCCATTCGGTCCCACCCAATTGTAACTGGCCATTCCGTTCGGTTCAGCCCTAAGTCTCAATGTATCACCGTCACAAAGCGGACTATTGGTTGATGCTTTTGGTTTAAACACGGTTGTAGTGACTGTATCGGTTGCCTGGCATCCGTTCCAGTCAACGATTTGTAAAATGAAGTTCTCAGGAGTAACAGGATTGTAATTTGGTATGGCAGGATTTCTGAGATTCGATGTAAATCCATTTGGTCCTGTCCACTGATAACTCGTCATTCCGTTTGGTCCTGCCGTTAAATTCAATGTGCTGCCAGCACAAACCGGGGTGTTGCTGCCAGCAATGGCGATTGGAGGTGATTTGATGCTTACATTAACTGTGGCAGAGGAAGAAAATCCTTTTGTGTCGATAACATTAAGTGTGTAATCGCCAGTTTTATAAATAGTTACATTATTGATAAAAGGGTTCTGCTGCGAAGAAGAAAAGCCGTCAGGTCCTGTCCACGCATACGATGCCATATTATCCGGAAGACCTGACAGATATAATGTTCCTCCCAAACAGACTGGTTTTGAATAGTCGGCAGCTGCCATAGAGATAACAACGGTAATGGAATCTGACGAAGTACATCCGTTTTGGTCGGTCACAGTCAGTTTATAGCTCCCTGCCCCGTTGGCAGTAATATTTGGAACTGACACATCTTTAGTTGCAAATGTGAATCCGTTTGGAGCCCTCCACAGATAAGTGAAATTTGCACCGTCAGGTCCTCCGCTAAGCGTAAGGGTCGAACCGATGGAAACCGGACTATTTGAAGATGCGCTTGCTGCCGGCGGGGCTGCGATGGTTAATTTTACTCCTGTTCTAATCAGGCTTTCGCATCCTGTTGTGCCATTTTTGAAAGCCGCATAATAAGTGACAGATGTATTGGCGCTATTTAATACCGGGTTCGCAACGATAGAACCACCTGTTAGAGCAGTGTACCATATTGTCGTATTTCCACTTGGTAAGTTGGTAATATTTGAATTGGCATTTAGCGTCTGAACAGGATTTTGAGCACATTCCCAGGTATCTCCTTTACTGACTGGTTTAGCGGCCACAGGATTAATCGTGAGTTTTACCGGTGTTCTGGTCAGGCTGATGCATCCGTTTTCAGTGGCTTCGGCATAATAAGTTACCGTACCGACGGTATTAAGTGCCGGAATAACTTCTGCACCAAAGGTTGGAGCATCATACCATTTTACTGAGATGCCTGTAGCCGGTAATATTGCATTTCTGGCATCTAATATTGGCATTTGAATTGCCTCACATGCTGCTAAATCTCCTGTGCTGGCAGGTGCAGAAGGTGCTGCCAAAATTTTCAATGTTACTATCGAGCGGGATAAGCTGGTACAAATACCATTGTCAGATTCTGCAAATAGTATCTTCGTTCCAACTGTATTAAGTGTTGGAGATACGAGAATTCCTCCCGCTGGTTTGTTGTACCACTTTATAGTTGAACCGGCCGGCGCAGTAGCTGTGGCTGTTATTGTTTGTAAAGGAGCGGTCTCGCATATTGTTATATCTGCACTCGTAACCGGCGCATCAGGGTGTTGAATTAAAAGCAAGGTCACGGGTGTTCTTGTCAGGCTAACACAATTAGTTAAGAAATTTCTGGTTTCTGCATAATAAGTTACACCTCCAAGCGTGTCCAGTATTGGTGACGTAACAACATTGCCGTTTGTGGATTGATCGTACCAAATGATTGAAGACCCTGTAGGTAAACCTGAAGGCAGTGTTGCAGTGGCTGTTAATGTTTGCACCGTTGATGCGGTGCATTGAGTAATATCACCTCCGCTTACGGGTGGAAGCGGTGCCGGGAGAATAGTCAGTACGACGCCTGCCGAACGTGTGGTACTTACACAGGTTCCGTTAGAGGCTTCGGCATAATAAGTCTTGGTACCAACACTGCTTAATGTTGGACTGACTGGCGATCCTCCTGTTGGTGTTGTGTACCAGTTGATTGTAATTCCGGCAGGAGGAGGTGTTGACGTTGTAGCAAGGATCGAGCTAATCGGATTCGTTTCGCAGATTGTAATATCAGATCCCTTTACAGGCGTAGCCGGATTATTTTCAATGGAAAGTGTAACCGGTTTCCTGTCAAGACTTGGGCATGAGGTGATATTGTTTTGTGCTTCTGCATAATAAGTTACTGATCCAATATTATTTAAGGTTGGCGATGCAACAATATTTCCTCCTGTAGCTGCATCATACCAGACAATAGTTGTACCGATTGAAACCGGAGTAACATTCGTGGCATTTAAAGGGGGAGCAATTGGTCCGGAAGACCCTGAAGCAAGACAAAATTTAATAAACCCAGCTCCTGCGGGTGTTGGAGGTGCTGGCTGTACCGTTACCGTAATGGCATTGGAAGGGGCACTGACGCATCCGAAAACTAGTTCTGCAACTACCAGGCTGTAAGTTCCGGCAGATGTTACAAAAAGATCTTTTGTTGTTGTGCTGCCTGGTGTCCCTGTGCCAGCGACTCCATAACTAACACCAGTAA
>CAYHDA010000051.1:0-18771 GCA_964355145.1 uncultured Mariniphaga sp. | reverse complement strand
ACAGATTGGAGAGGTATTCCTGATATAAATAATCTACTTCACTTTCGTAAGCGCTGATCTTGGCACAAGAACCGCTAAATTTGAGAAAGTCAGAGGCATTTTTTACGCTTCGAAGAACCATTTGAATCTCCTTGTTGGCCACATGAATGTATTCAGCAATTTTTCTAAATTCTTCCGGAAATGCAGGAAGCTTGTAGAAATGCGCCCTGAGTGCTGCCGTATGAATATAATCAACTACATCATCAATAGTTGAAATTAGCTGATGAATATCTTCGCGATCAAAAGGAGTGATGAAGGTACCATTCAGCTCAACAAGCAGATTATGAGTTATGACATCACCTGCATGTTCCGCTTCTTTAATTAGTTTAATGTAAACTTCGCGCTGTTCCAGATCATTTTCGCCCATTAGCTTAATCAGAAGTTCGGAAGCCACAACCAGATTATCTGCTGCTTCAATAAAAAGAGGAAAGAACTTGCGATCCTTTGGAACAAGAAATCCGAAAATTTTGTCCAGATTCATAGATTTTGTAGTTTAATTAATTCAAAAACATTTGGGTACAAATTTATAATTTTTTGATTGAGGTTTGGGGAATATCCTGTTTAAGAACATATGTATTTATTAATTTTAATAAAACACAGCAAATAAATACATAATACACTGAATATAAAGAGCTTTGAATATTTGATTTTTTTATGATTTTGTGTAGGATATAAAGTCGCGTGTTGCTTTAAGGAGATTAACAGTCTGAAGAAGGAGATGCTTCGTCTCTGACATTACCCCAAAATACAGCACTGAGTTTCGGCTGTTGGTCTCTTTTCGCTTAATTCTTCTGATTTGACGTTTCTCATGATCCCGCATTAAATCCAGAATATCTTTCCTTTTCTGAATCAATTCTTCAATCTGCCCAAACCGCGATTCTTTGATGATATGTAAAGCGAAATTCAGAAAATCGGTAACCTGATTGTTGAATTCCTCCAGCTCAGCATTTTGATCATCTGCGAAGGGTTTATGATTATTGATCAGGTGCTGATTGAGTGGCCTCACAACATATTTTATTGAATGTGCCATTTCACGCAAGTAGTCAACGATTTGAACATAATAATGCCCGGTTTCAATTGAATCATGCTGAAGTTGTTGAATAATCCGGTAAGTATTGGCTTTAAGCTTTCTGGCCCGTTGATTAAACTCTTCTATTTCAGCTTCTATTTCTTCGAGAACTTTCATATTTTCCGAATGAAATCCTGATATGCCTAAATAGTAAGCTTTTGAAATCATAATAATTGCGTTGGAAGAATCTTCGGTTGTCTTAACCAAAACACTTTCGGCTTTTATTGATGATTCAGAGAAATCATCCGTTTCGAAAAGACTTGCATCACTTTTGGGGATGGTTTTAACCTTTCGGAATAGAGTCAAGCCAACCCATGTTCCAAAAGCGCCAATAATAACCCCCAGCAGCAAAGAAATTTTTTCCATTAAGTATTCAACTTTATCGGACAAAGGTATTTCTGATCGGGGTTTCTGATCCTCAATAGTGTATTAAATAAATGTTAATTAGCGGTTAACAATGTGAAATTGGCAGTAAGAGTAAATATATATAACTTTACTTCCTCGAATTTTAATAAATACTGAAGATGGTTCCCGTTATAACAAGCACACCTCAAAAGCTCTCAATCACCTCATCTGTAATTATTACCTCGTTTACCGCTGTACTGATTGTTGTGGCACATTGGCTGGGCTGGGAGTTGTGGCTGCCAATATTTATTCCGATTATATTTCTGATCTCCTATTTTACTACGCTTTATATGTTATCAGTTCTTATTAATGATAAAATTACACCCATCTACAAAACAATTCGTGAGGTCCCGATCGAGGTGAAACGACTCACAAAACTGATTCACGGTCAAAGGGACATAATTGCAGAAGTTGATCAGGAGGTTAAATTATGGGCTGAGGACAAGCTGGCAGAGATTGACCGGTTGCGTGATCTCGAAAAGTACAGGAAAGATTTCGTCGGAAATGTGTCGCACGAGCTTAAAACTCCGATTTTCAATATTCAGGGGTATATTCTGACATTACTCGACGGAGGTCTGGAAGACCCTAAGATTAACCGGTTATATCTGGAACGGACTGAAAAAAGTATCGACAGGATGATCAGTGTTGTGGAAGATCTCGAATCGATCACAAAGCTGGAATCCGGAGAGCTGAAAATCAATATGGAACCTTTTGATCTTGTAAAACTTACTGAAGAAGTCTTTGAATTTGAATTGCGCGATGCCAATGAAAGGAGAATTGGCATGAATCTCGCAGTCCAGGCACATAAACCGGTGATCGTGATTGCTGATAAGAAACGCATATTCGAAGTTATCAGTAACCTGGTGGGTAATGCTATTAAATATGGGAAAAAAGGTGGAAACGTAAATGTTGTTTTTTACGATATGGACAAAATGGTTCTCATAGAAGTGAGCGATGATGGGATCGGGATTGAGAAAAAGGACCTCATCCGCATTTTTGAACGTTTCTACCGCGTCGATAAAAGCAGATCAAGGATACAAGGAGGAACCGGGCTTGGCCTCTCAATTGTCAAACATATTATTGAGGCCCATGAGCAGACTATTCACGTTAAAAGCCAGGTAGACAAAGGAACTACCTTCACTTTTATGCTCGAAAAATACAATAAATAAAAAAAATACTTCTGGCAAACAACAGAATATTCTAAATATAACTACATTTAATTCATTGAAATTTATTTATTCAATCTACAAAATAAAATGGTAGAAAAAGACAGTACTCCACGAATACTTCTTGTTGATGACGAGGAAGATATACTTGAATTTGTAAGCTATAATCTTCAACGTGAGGGATTTAGAGTTTATGTTGCCCGAAATGGGAAGGAAGCAATCGAGATGGCAAGCAAAGTAAAGCCCGACCTGGTCATCCTCGATGTGATGATGCCAGAGATGGATGGTATTGCTGCTTGTGAGGAAATTAGGAAACTTCCCAACTGCAAGAATATTATTATCGCCTTTTTGACAGCCAGAGGTGAGGATTATTCCCAGATAGCAGGTTTTGAAGCCGGCGCCGATGATTATATCACGAAACCTATTCGTCCAAAAGTTTTAATCAGCCGGGTGAAAGCATTGCTTAAACGCTCGGGAGGCATTAATATAGAATCGACAGAAAATGAAAAGATACTTAATATCGGGAATATAGTAATTGATAAAGAGCGGTATATTCTGAAAATTGAAGGAAGGGAACTGACTCTGCCAAGGAAGGAATTTGAACTCCTTTCGTTATTGGTATCCAAACCCGAAAAAGTGTTTACACGCGACGAAATATACAAAGCGGTATGGGGGAACAATGTGATTGTCGGCGATCGGACCATCGATGTTCACATCAGAAAACTACGGGAAAAAATTGGCAATGACCATATCAGAACTCTGAAGGGAATTGGGTATAAATTTATTACTTAGAGTTCTTTTCGCATCCGGGCGACCGGAATACCCATGTTTTCACGGTATTTTGCTACTGTTCTGCGCGCAATTTCATACCCTTTATCATTGAGATTCTGTGTAAGCTCATCATCGGTTATCGGTTTGCGTTTGCTCTCATTATCAATACATTCTTTCAGAATGGATTTAATTTCGCGCGTTGAAACTTCTTCGCCGGTATCTTTTTGCATCGATTCGGAAAAGAAGAATTTCACAGGATAAATCCCAAAATGTGTCTGAATATACTTACTGTTCGAGACTCTGGAGATGGTCGAAATATCGAGGCCCGTGCGATCGGCAATGTCCTTCAATATCATAGGACGCAATTTCGTTTCATCTCCCTCCATAAAATAATCCTTTTGATACATCAGTATCTCTGTCATAACAAGCATGAGTGTTTCTTGCCGCTGTCTAATGGCGTCGATAAACCATTTGGCTGAATCAATCTTCTGTTTAACAAAAAGAACTGCTTCCTTTACATCGCGTGTCATCGATTTTCGATTATCCTGATAATTCCGGAGCATATTGGAATAATGGCGGCTGATATTTAATTCCGGAACATTTTTTTGATTCAGACTAAGTTGCAATTCGTCATCATCAACTTCGAGAATAAAATCGGGAATTATTGTCTGATTTCCCTGACTGATACTATTACTGAATGAACTGCCCGGTTTTGGATTTAGTTTAAGAATTTCGTCAATGGCATCTTTCAACTTATCTTCATCAACTCCAAATTTGTGGGCAATTTTATCAAAGTGCTTTCTGGTAAACTCATCAAAAGTGTCCCGAAGAATCTGCCCTGCCAGTTTAAGTTCAGGTTTATGATCTCCTTTACGGATGATTTGCAGCCGGAGACATTCTCTAAGATTTCTGGCACCAACACCAGGCGGATCAAGTTCCTGTATTAACCGGAGCATCTTGATTAATTCTGTTTCTGTGGTCTTAAGATTTTGAGTAAACTCAAGATCATCAACAATTGATGCCAGTTCACGGCGTAAATAGCCATCTTCATCAATATTTCCTATAATATGCTCTGCCAGAATGCTATCGCGTTCATTCAGCATTTCCATTCCTATCTGCTCCTGTAGATATTCATGAAAAGAGGTGCCATCCGAGAAAGGAATATCTGAAACTTTATCATCTTTCGATGAATTCTGGGTATTGTACCGATAGGCCGGATAATCTTCTTCGTTTAAATAATCACTGACAGAAAATTCTTCATTGTCGTGGTCTTCCTTAGTTTTCAGATCATTGGAATAATCCTCTTCCGACGATCCGTATGCTTCACTCTCTATTTCGAGTACCGGATTTTCTTCAAGTTCTTTTTTAATCCTTTGTTCGATCAGCATACTAGGCAGCTCCAACAGCTTGATAACCTGTATCTGCTGTGGGGAAAGCTTTTGAAGTAGTTTCTGTTGAAGACTTAATTTCTGCATATTCGGCAACCGCTTATTCGGTTCTAAAGGTAAAATATTTTATTGAGCATTTGAAATAACAACCGTTAGGGCTCTTTCTCCACTTCCTCTCTTTGTCATGTACCTCTTTAAAATTCGCAATTTTTAGGTGTACGGGCAAATGGGATAACATCGCGAATATTGCTCATTCCTGTGACAAAAAGCAGAAGCCGTTCGAATCCAAGTCCAAAACCGGCATGAGGACATCCGCCAAATCGCCTGGTATCGAGGTACCACTGCATATCTTCTTTGGGAATATTCATTTCATCCATTCGGCTTTCCAATACTTCGAGCCGCTCTTCACGCTGCGAACCACCTATGATCTCGCCAATCTGAGGAAATAATACGTCCATCGCCGAAACTGTTTTCCCGTTATCATCCAGCCGCATATAGAACGATTTAATCTCCTTTGGATAGTTGGTAAGTATAACAGGCTTTTTAAATTCCACCTCAACCAGGAACCGTTCATGCTCGCTTTGCAGATCGGCACCATATCCGGTTATTGGATACTGGAATTTCCCTTTTTTATTCTGTTTCGAGTTTTTGAGAATTTCAATTGCTTCTGTATAAGTCAGTCTTACAAAATCGTTATCAGCTACAAACTTCAATTTTTCAATCAGTTCCATCGAACGCTGCTCTGCCGGTTTATTTTTCTCCTCTTCAATCAAACGGCTGCTCAGGAATAGAAGATCGTCCATGCAATGATCTAATGCATATTTAATTAAGTATTTAAGAAACTCTTCTGCAAGATCCATATTGTCAGTCAGATCGAAGAAAGCTACTTCGGGTTCTATCATCCAGAATTCTGCCAGATGACGTGAAGTATTAGAATTCTCGGCACGAAAGGTAGGACCAAATGTGTAAATCCGGGATAAAGCCATGGCAAACAGTTCCCCTTCCAGTTGTCCGGAAACAGTTAGATTGGCTGCTTTTCCGAAAAAATCCTGGGTAAAATCGATATTTCCCTCCTCATCCAATGGCGCATCTTTGGCCGGAAGGGTAGAAACACGAAACATCTCACCTGCTCCCTCAGCATCAGAACTTGTAATAATAGGTGTATGAACATTATAAAAACCCCTGTCATTAAAGAAGTTATGAATCGCGAAAGTCATTGCATGACGCATACGGAAAATAGCGCTGAAAGTTGCTGTCCGAGGACGGAGGTGAGCCATATCGCGCAAAAATTCAAGAGAATGACGCTTTGGCTGTATAGGATATTTCTCGGGATCTGCTACACCAATCACCTCAATCAATGAAGCTTGTAATTCGACCGACTGACCCGAACCTGTTGATTCCACAAGCTTCCCGGTTACACCAATCGCAGCACCTGTATTTATACTCTTGAAGAACTCTTCACCAAAAGATTCAACTTCAGCAACTACCTGTAAGTTGTGTATTGTTGAGCCATCGTTTAAAGCAATAAAATTCACATTTTTACTGCCTCTTCGGGTACGCACCCATCCTTTGACAGTAATCTCAGCGCCTACCTGACCTGATTTTAAAATATCTGCAATTCGTAAATTCTTCATCTTAATTATTATAACTGATGGAATCCTAAATGAACTAACTCTTTAGAATGATTTTCCGACAAAAGTATAACTTTTGCCCCTTCTACAAACCATTCTTTAACTAATCTTTTGATTCTTAATCGTATTTTTGTAAAAAGTCAATTGATGAAACACCCATGAATCTGCGCTTCGCAAACACGAATGAAGATAACACAGGTGTTCCATCAGGCAATTAAAAAACAAATTATCTTCTGATGAAAGCACCGGATAACTGGAAAGATTTATGTAAACACTTAAGCGACATGTTTGGAATCGAGGTTGATTTCAATGGTGTACTTTTTCTGGTAGGCATTCGCGAACGAGGCTTAACTTATCAGATTTTCTCGAAAGAGGAGAAGCTCAATCTTATAAATCTTGGAAGTTGCACCCTTTACAAAGAGATGGGATTGGTAGAACTAGTCGGTCAGGATGATGAAGGCTGGCCTGTTTTTCGTCAAAAAGCGCTTGCCCCGGTGATTCCCGAACAACGTAAACTGAAAACCCTTCAGGATTGCGCGATCAGGTACTTTGGGAAAATCTTCGATGATAAAGGATAGAATTACAGAATGATCAATAAGCAGTATCTATTATCAATGAATAATGATCAATTAGTCAGAATGCTGGCAACTAAATATTTTTCAGGCGGTGACTACAATCCAGACCGGAATTATGACGGCTGCAAGAAGTGTTGACAGGATAACCAGCCGGCCTGTGAGCAGCGCGTTTAACTGATATTGTTCCGTCATGGCATAAGCAGAAAGTCCCATTGGCATTGCCGCATCAAGTATGGATGTACGAAACTGAATGCCGGACATTCCAGATCCTTTGGCCAAAAAATAAAAGATTCCAGGCAGAAGAACCATGATCACAACTGAAAGGCCTAAAACTGGCCACCACTCTTTGCGACTTCCAATTTGCTGCGAACCCAGAAAAATTCCCAGCGAGAACAGCACAACTGCTGTGACTGATTGTCCAAAAAGATCAAGCGTTTTCATCAACTCACCTTGAATCGGTATATTTAAGGACGATACCAGAATCCCCAGGAAAACGGATAGAAGCAGAGGATTCGAAAACAGCTTCTTTATGATGACCAAAATATCCACCTTTTCGTGCCCGGTAACTTCTATTAAGACGATCGCCAGTGTAAACATCCAAAATGGGTATACCGCTGAAAGCAAAATGGCAGAGCCTAACGCTTCATTTCCCAATGCGCTCGATATCAATGGAATGCCAAGATAGGAGATATTTCCAAAGCCCAGAAGCAGAAAAAGTGTTCGTTTTGTTTTCAGCGATGTTCTAAAAATTGCGCTAACCGGAAAGGCGAGCAATACGCACACCACCAAATAAACAGAATTTACAAGAATCAGACTGGAATATTCGCTGAACTGAAAGTCGAGCCGGACTAATGCTGCAAATATCAACGAAGGCAATCCAACCCATAATGCATACTTATTCAGAACATCTACCCATCCCCGATGAACGGCTTTGATGCGCACCATTCCGATTCCAATAAGGATGATCAAAAATAGGGGAAAGATAGATTTACCAGCCAATAAAAGAGAACTCATTTGCAGATCAGATATTTATGATGATCATTACCATTGATCATCGAAAATGCGCCATTATTTTGCCAGTATTTCTTCGATTTTTTTCAGTTCTGATTCTGAAAAATTAAGGTTATTTCGTGAGGCCAGATTATCTTTTAACTGAGCGACAGAACTTGCTCCGATCAAAACGGATGTTACTCTCCGGTCTTTTAATAACCAGGCAATAGCCATTTGTGCCAGTGACTGACCGCGTTCTGAAGCGACAGCATTTAGTTGTTTCACTTTTGAAATGGTTTGTTCAACCTGATCTTCTCTAAGGTATCCCCATGACTTTGACGCTCTCGAATCTTCAGGAATTCCGTTGAGGTAGCGATTGGTCAGTAATCCCTGGGACAATGGAGAAAAGGCGATTACTCCGATTCCTTCATTATCCGCTACATCCAACAGACCTTTCTCAACCCACCGTTCAAACATCGAGTATTTGGGCTGATGGATAAGGCAGGGAGTTCCCAGCTGTTTCAGGATAGCAGAAGCTTTTTTTGTCAGATCGGCTGAATAATTTGAAATACCGGCATAAAGAGCTTTTCCTGAACGAACAGCATAATCGAGTGCCATCATCGTCTCCTCAAGCGGGGTATCGGGATCGGGCCGATGTGAATAAAAGATATCAACATATTCCAGACCCATTCTTTTCAGACTCTGATCCAAGCTGGATAACAGGTATTTACGGGAGCCCCATTCGCCGTAAGGTCCGGGCCACATCAGGTAACCGGCTTTGGTTGAGATGATTAATTCGTCTCTGAAAGGCAGGAAATCTTTTTTAAAGATTACACCAAAATTCTCTTCTGCCGATCCGGGAGGAGGCCCATAATTATTGGCAAGATCGAAATGGGTTATTCCCTGATCAAACGCGTAACGCAGCATTGAGCGACCGTTCTCTAAAACATCGACACCGCCAAAGTTATGCCATAAACCCAATGAGATTTCAGGCAGGTTAATGCCGCTTCGCCCACATCGTCTGTAGGCTGTCTTATTATTATACCGGTCACTTTCAGGAAGATAACTCATCGCTTGGAAATTTAAATTTATGGTCATAAAATTAGGAATAATAAGTGATGCAAATTAATTATTTCTATATTTGTTCGATCTAAAAAAATTAGTACCCAAACAAATAATTAACAAACACATTTTCAAATTATGGAACAAAAAAATGCAAATTACGGCCTGGGAATGACTGTAATCGGATCCATCTTCTTTATTTTTGGATTTGCTACCACTTTTATCATAACCCTTAGCGGACAGGTAAAAGATATTTTCACATTAACAGAGTTTAATGCGCAGTTATTAAGTTTCGCATTCTTTATTACCTACTTTTTCATTTCGATACCCATTGGATTGTATATCAAGAAAATTGGGTATAAAAGTGCGCTGATAGCAGGTTTATTGCTGATGGCAGCCGGAAGTTTTCTATTTTTCCCTGCAGCAAAATCACTCAGTTTTCCACTTTTCCTGGCAGCGACTTTTGTGCTGGCTTCAGGGGTTGTTTTTCTGCAAACTGCTGCTAATCCATATGTTACAGCTCTTGGATCGGAAGAAACAGCCGGAGGCCGTATTAACCTTGTACAGGCTCTTAACTCCATTGCAACCATGGTAGCTCCCTGGATTATTGCTGTCTTTATTTTTAAAGGGGTCAAAGAAATGCTCACAGCTGCTCAAAAGGCTGAAACTGTTCAGATGCCATTTATCATTATTGGGATTATTGTCGTTCTTGCTGCGATTGCCATTTTCCTTACTAAACTGCCTGAAGTTGGCGGTGGTTCAGACGAAGTGAAAAAAAGTGTCTGGAAACACCCCCATGTTTTGCTTGGAGCATTTGGTATCTTCTTTTATGTTGGTGCTGAGGTAGGTACCGGTGGACTTATTTTGAACTACCTTAAAACAACAATGTCTATGGATCCAGCTGTTGCAGGTAAATATGTTGCAATTTACTGGGGTGGTGCTATGATTGGCCGTTTTTTCGGATCAATTCTGCTTTCAAATATTACTGATAATGTTAAGAAATACACCTATGTCGCATTGGTTTTATTGCTTGCTTTGGTGTCAGGTTCATTTGTTACCGACTGGACATGGAATATCGGCGCGACATTTATGGTCGTAGCACTTGCTAATTTTATATTTATGCAACTTGGCAAAGGAAATGCAGGCCGTTCCCTGGCTGTATTTGCCCTCTTAGCCGCTTCTCTTGCACTCATTACAGCCTTTACTTCAGGCAGTATTGCACTTTGGGCCGTGGTTTCAATCGGTATGTTTAACTCTATTATGTTCCCCAATATCTTTACCCTGGCGGTTAAAGACCTCGATCCGGGAGAACTTAGCACAGCCTCAGGTATTATCAATACGCTGATTTGCGGTGGTGCCATAATCCCGCTGGTTATGGGTAAAATTGCCGATGTTTCAGGTTATTCCTGGGCGTTTATCGTACCGGCAATCTGCTACTTGTATATTTTCTTTTATGCGGTCAAAGGAAGCAAGCTTCGTTCGGCTTAAGACCTTGTAAAGAGCATGATTACAGTATATTTCGGGATTTGAAATTGATTTTGGTAATAATTCAAGTCAATAAAATAATAATAAATAAAAATTTGCATGAGACAAGTAGCAATTGGAATTGATATTGGCGGGACGAACACCGCAATAGGTGTTGTTGATCAGGAAGGCAACGTTTTATACGAGAAAAAGCCTCAGCTGTTAACTCCTCAAAAGAGGGAAAATCCCAATATGACAGAGGCCGTCTCTGAGGAGCTGACTATTAAATATATTGCAAGTCTTACTGCCGAGATCAGGACTGCAATCGATACAGTAAAACAGATTAATCCGGAGATTGAAATTGCAGGTATCGGAATCGGAGCACCCAATGCAAATTACTATAGCGGCACTATTGAAAACGCTGCCAATCTTCCTTTTGTTGGCGTAATTCATTTTACTGATCTGATACAGAAAAATTTTCCTGAAATCAAGCATGTAAAACTTACAAACGATGCCAATGCTGCTGCTCTCGGAGAGATGATCTACGGAGGCGCAAAAGGGATGAAAAATTTTGTAATGATTACTTTGGGAACAGGGCTGGGAAGCGGTATCATCGTAAACGGAGATCTTGTTTATGGCGCTGACGGCTTTGCAGGAGAATGCGGACACACTACGCTTGTTCCTAACGGAAGATTATGCGGGTGTGGCGGCGTTGGACATCTCGAAGCATATTGCTCTGCTACCGGAATCAAACGGACTGTATATGAATTACTTGCTCAATATAATGCCACTGAAAGCGAATTGGCGAAAGTTCCCTATGCGGCAATGACTGCCAAAATTGTTTTTGATGCAGCCGAGAATGGTGATGCGGTTGCGAAAGAAGTATTTCAGAATGCCGGGGAATTGCTTGGCCGCTCATTAGCTGACACCGTTCATCATCTTAGTCCGGAAGCTATCTTCCTTTTTGGAGGAGCCGCTGCAGCAGGTGATTATATTTTCAAACCAACCAAAGAGAGTATGGAACGTCATCTGCTGCCTACTTTCCGTAATAAGGTAAAAATACTCCCTTCAAAATTAAAAGAAGGCACCGTAGCTATTGTAGGAGCCAGCGCGTTGGTGTGGAAAGAGATAGAAAAAAACTAACTGGTTTTCTTTTTTCGGAAAGCTCAGTTTATATTGAAATAAAACCCCTGGTCAAAACTCTTTGATCAGGGGTTTTATTATGAAAAATCAGGGATGATGTCCCCGTTTAAATATGACGATTTGCCAACAAAAAAACATATCAACTTGTTGTATCTTTATGTGTCGATAAATATTTAATGCTGCCAAAAATGAAGAGAATTATTCTTGTCCGCCATGCCAAAAGTGTCTCACATGGTTATGATCAGGATTATGACCGCACCCTGACGGACAGAGGGGAAAATGATGCGCTGACAATTAGTCTTGAACTTCAGAAGATGAATATCCGGCCCGATCTTTTTATTGCCAGTCCCGCCGTGAGAACAAGTCAGACTGCCAAAATTTATGCCAACACCCTTGGATATCCCATAGGGTCAATTCTATTCGAGAAAAAGCTCTACAGCGGTAAAACCCCTGAAAATTTTCTGTCGATGTTAAACGAAATGGAGGATGAGAAAGAGACGGTAATCGTTTTTGGGCACAATCCAACCATGTTTTATTATATGCATCACCTGTTGTTCGAATTCAACGACGACGTCCCTACATGCTCAACAGTGGGCATTGATTTTGAGGTAAATTCATGGAGCGAAATAAGGGCACGACAAGGGAAAATGGCTTTCCGGTTTATCCCGGATATGTTCGGATAAAGCAGATTTGAAAAATATGGTAAAGTCTGCGCACAATAATCACCGAATTTTTTTCATCCTCTTTCCCAAATTAGTTTTTCACCGAAAATAAGGCGGTTATCGGTCATCTTTAAATAATCTATTCTCAACTCCCAAAGGGTTGTATTCATTAATATTGTAAAAGGGAATCGCTTCAAATAAACATTATTTACATGATTGGCTTCAGCTCCTTCTGAACGGTTCAGCTCACCTGAAAACTGAATTCCCTGAATTTTCCCCACAATACTGGTCTCAAGCACAACAGAACCTGCTACTTGCCTGTTCTTTAAGGATTCCTGAATATGGCGGGTTTCCGGATTTGAGGTAAAGATGAGTGTCATTCTCGATTCATCGAAGGCGTAAAAACAATTGCAACACCAAGGTTGCAGATCAATGCAGGTTGCCAGTGTAAGCACGTGGTGCTTTTTCAAAAAGACAATAACTTTTTTATCGGGTTGAATCATTTGGTTTACCAGTTAAGCTTAACAGTCTGTTTAACATTGGGATGCAGACTTAACGCAACCGGACAGGTTTTTGTTACCGCCTCAAAAATTGCTTTATCCTTTTCAGAAAAATCATTGTCAGGGAATGTTATTTCCACGATAATCTCTCCAATCCGTCTTGGCTCATCTGACATTATTTTTGTTGTTTCGATGATTGTACCAGTGAGATCAAGTCCTTTATCTCTGGCTTTTATACCCATAATGGTCATCATGCAATCACTGAGGGCTGTAGCTACTAAATCAGTTGGCGAAAACGCCTCTCCTTTACCCTGATTATCAACGGGTGCATCAGTGATCAGCGTTTTTCCTGATCTAATGTGTTCATTTTCAGTTCTAAGATCTCCTAAATAAACGGTACGGGATGTCGCCATAGTTGTAAAATTTTATGGCGCAAGGTAATAAAAACGGCTTAAAAAAAGTTAACTTCGTCGCGAAATTTAAAAACTCATCATCATGTTTTCAGGAATTGTTGAAGGAATGGGCACTGTTGTTGCTATTGAAAAAGAACGCGAAAATGTTCATCTGACTTTAAACTGCGATTTTGTCGGGGAATTAAAAATCGACCAAAGTCTTTCACATAATGGAGTCTGTCTCACCGTTGTAAAGAAGAGTGAATCCTCTTATACCGTTACAGCGATCAT
Organism: uncultured Mariniphaga sp.; assembly: GCA_964355145.1. GTDB lineage: Bacteria > Bacteroidota > Bacteroidia > Bacteroidales > Prolixibacteraceae > JAAFHB01. The sequence continues at coordinate 5,223 of CAYHDA010000051.1, read as the reverse complement.
GGAAACATTAATAAAATCGAACCTTGGATTGCTGAAAGTTGGTGACAAAGTAAATCTTGAGCGAAGTATGATGATTAACGGGCGCCTCGATGGTCATATCGTTCAGGGTCATGTGGATCAGACTGCTGTGTGCACTAAAGTTGAAGAGGCGGATGGAAGCTGGTATTACACATTTAGTTACAGCTTTGACATCGAAAAGGCCCGTCAGGGTTATATGACTGTTGAAAAAGGTTCAGCAACCGTAAACGGAGTTAGTCTTACCGTTGTTAACTCAAAAGATAATTCTTTTCAAGTTGCGATCATCCCGTATACTTATGAAAATACTAATTTTCATACCTTTAAGGAAGGCACTATTGTTAATCTCGAATTTGACATCATTGGAAAATACCTCAGCCGTCTGGCCACATATAAAGTCTGAAAGAATTCTTATTATTTCAACTTTTTTTATGATGGTATCAACCGCCTTTCAGCCCAAACAGTTGGAAACATTGGAGCAAAAGGCAGCCCGCATTCACAATGCAGTACTTACTGTTGATACCCACACCGATACTCCTATGCATCTGTTACGATCGGATTTCAACATAGGAGAAAGGCACAATGCAAAAGAGACCGGCACCAAATCTGATCTTCCGCGAATGAAGGAGGGCGGTCTGGATGCTCAGTTTTTTGCGGTTTTTTTAAGTCAGGGAGTACGGACAGATGAAGGATATGAAAAGGCGAATAAAAAAGCATTTGAAATTATAAAGTCGATTTATAAAAGTGTGGAGGCTTCGCCTGAATTGGCTCAGATCGCACGGGTTCCAAATGATGCCTATACAATTGAAAAAAGTGGGAAAAGAGCAATTTATATTGGTATCGAAAACGGGTATGCCATAAAGCACGATTTAACAATGATCGAAAAATTCTGGCAACTCGGAGTCCGTTATATCACGCTGTGCCATACCTCAAACAACGATATTTGCGACTCTTCGACAGATAAAAAAGGGGCGGAACACAATGGACTTTCACCTTTTGGGATTGAAGTTGTGAAAGAGATGAACCGCACAGGGATGATGATTGACGTCTCGCATATTTCAGATTCTTCGCTTTATGATGTTCTCAGGATATCCAATGCACCTATAATGGCAAGTCATTCATGTTCGAGAGCTGTTTGTGACAACCCTCGAAATCTTACCGACGATGGACTTCGGGCAGTAGCTAAAAATGGTGGCGTAATCCAAATGTGTATTTTGAGTGATTATGTGAAATCACCTGAACCGAATCCGGCCCGCGATTCTGCAAGAGCCGTAATACGAATCAAATACCATAATTTTGAAGGTCTTTCTGCCGAACAGGAGCGGGCAGGCTGGGATGAATGGCGCGAGGTATCAAAAAAATTCCCTCAAAATTTGGCTACAGTAAAAGATGTAGTCGATCATATCGACCATATTGTTAAGGTGGTGGGAATCGATCATGTGGGAATCGGAACCGATTTCGATGGCGGTGGCGCAGTTTCGGGATGTTACGATGTATCCGAAATGGGAAATATAACCCTGGAGCTGGTCAGACGGGGTTATGATGAAGAGCAAATCCGGAAAATCTGGGGCGGTAATTTTATGCGCGTGTTTAAGGCTGTTCTGGGAAAAGCCGGGAGACAATCGTAAACCCAAATAATAAGAGAAGAAGTATTGACCTTTGCTACTCTTTCGAAGAAAATAAAGTTCTATTTTACCGACATCCAGTAACCGGTTTTAGGTTCAGCCTGACGCAAGGCGTTCAATGCTGTAATAGCCTCTTTACGATTTGAATAAGCCTGTACAACAACCAAAAATGACCCGTTGGGCTGAATTTTTATTTCAGATTTGAACCCATTTGCCTGAAGGCGTTCAGAAAATTTCTGAGCATTTTCGCTGAATTGGAATGTTCCTCCGATTACCCGATACCGTGCATCGGTTTTGACTGATGCTGCTTCTGCAAGCGACGAAATTATTGAAGACTGACTTGCTGCGGAATCAATTTTTGAGGGAACGACTTTACCAAAAGTTGCAGAATCGGTCTTAAATATATTTGAAGGAACAAGACGATCATTAATTGGTATTGAAGTGGTACTTGAGGACTGAAAAATACTGTTTAAAGTGTTTTTGGATGAGTATTTCGAAACCGGCACAAAAATCAAAGCCAGTAAAACGGGAATACCAATAGCCAGGGCCTTTACTTTTCGGGAATTGAAAACAGGGCGTACCGCATCTTTATCAGCAAAAATTCTTTTGGTAGAAATGATGTCTTTATTTGAGAGTTGAGGGAATTGAAACCCTTCCATTCCAAATGCCTCGAGTAAAAAATTCTCATGAATGGCAGGTTCAAAGATCAGTTTTTCGTTTCTGTCGAATTGTAGCGATCCAATGTTGTGAAATTCAATTTTTTCTCCGTTTTCAAGTTTCGACCAGATTTCGTCAACAAATTCGGATATAATCTGACGCGCCTCCACGTATCCCACTCCTTCGGTTTCTGAGATGTAATTCACAAGCAATCCGTCGTTCTTAGTTAACTTACCGGTAAATATGATCTCTTTAACGGGCGGGTTAAATCGGTTATGGGCAAGATCCATCTCGGCCGGACGATAGTTGGCAACAAAACCACCGAGATCCGGAACAATGACACAATCATGCAAACGCAATAATTCAACTAAATAAAATGTGATATCCATATCCTGTTTTTCAGAGTATCAAAAATAATTAAATAATCGTAACTTTGAATCTAGGTAAATTAATAAAATGGGAAAACAAATATTAGTTACAGGAGGAACCGGATATATTGGTTCACATACTGTTGTTGAATTGCAGGCAAGTGGTTTCGATGTTGTAATTATTGACGATCTGTCGAACTCATCGGCTGATGTGGTCGATAAAATTGAAAAGATCAGTGGAATCAGACCGGCATTCGAAGTATTCAACCTCCTTGATAATGAAAAGCTGGATGCCTTTTTTGTTAAATATCCGGGAATTGAAGCAATCATCCATTTCGCAGCTTTCAAAGCAGTTGGTGAATCAGTCGAAAAGCCGCTCCTTTATTACCGCAATAATTTAGTCTCATTAATGAATATTTTAGAGGGGATGGCGAAATTCAAAGTCCCTCATCTGGTATTTTCCTCATCATGTACCGTTTATGGTCAACCAGATCAACTTCCTGTTACAGAGGATACTCCTAAAAAGAATGCCGAATCTCCCTATGGAAATACCAAGGCGATAAGTGAGGATATACTTCGTGATGTAGTGAATGTCAATCCGGATTTGAACGTAATTGCCTTACGTTATTTCAATCCCATCGGGGCACATCCTTCGGGATTAATTGGCGAACTTCCTCATGGCGTGCCCAACAATCTTGTTCCTTTTATCACACAGACTGCTGCAGGTATTCGTCAGCAGCTAAGTGTTTTTGGAGACGATTATAATACTGTGGACGGGAGTTGTATCCGCGATTATATTAATGTGACAGATCTTGCCAAAGCACATGTAATTTCAATTAACCGCTTGATTAATAAAACAAATACTGATCGTTTTGAGTATTTCAATATTGGTACAGGGAATGGTAATACGGTGCTTGAGGTCGTAAACACTTTTCAGGATGCGACAGGTGTAAAGCTGAATTATAAAATTGTTGATCGCAGGGCCGGTGATATTGAAAAAATTTATGCGGATACCACAAGGGCAAATACCGTGCTGGGATGGAAAGCTGAAATATCATTGCATGATACCCTGAAATCGGCCTGGAATTGGGAGAAAAAGATAAGAAACATCAATTAATAAATCAATTTTAGAATAAAGTCATACCTAATCCATTTAAAAGCATGAAGAATATTTTGATTACCGGAGGCGCTGGTTTTATCGGTTCACATGTAGTCAGGAGATTTGTAAATAAATATCCCGGTTATAATATTATTAATCTTGATTTGCTGACCTATGCCGGAAATCTCGAAAACCTGAAGGATATTGATGCCTTACCAAACTATGAATTTGTAAAAGGGGACATCAATGATGCCGTATTTGTGAGCAACTTGTTTGAAAAGTATCAGTTTGACGGGGTTTTGCACCTTGCTGCTGAATCGCATGTCGACCGTTCGATCTCCGATCCGATGTCATTCATTATGACCAATATTGTTGGCACTGTAAATTTGCTGAACGGAGCGCGCGAAATATGGAAAAATAACATTGAAGGAAAGCGGTTTTATCACATCTCCACCGACGAGGTGTATGGCTCATTAGGAGAAACAGGACTTTTCCTGGAGACTACTTCCTATGATCCTCAAAGTCCTTATTCTGCCTCAAAAGCGAGTTCCGACCATTTGGTAAGAGCTTATCACAATACCTATAAATTACCGGTTGTTATCACCAATTGTTCCAATAATTACGGACCAAATCAATTTCCGGAGAAGCTGATTCCTCTGGCTATTCATAATATCAGCACAAATAAACCAATTCCGATTTATGGGAAAGGTGAGAATATCCGTGACTGGCTTTATGTCGAAGATCATGCAGCAGCTATCGATCTGGTTTTTCACGAAGGGAAAGATGGTGAAACGTACAATATCGGAGGCAACAACGAATGGACTAATATTGCACTGATACGTCAGTTATGCAAAACAATGGACCATAAACTTGGACGCGAAGAAGGAACATCAGAAATGTTAATTTCCTACGTGAAAGACCGTGCCGGTCACGACTTACGCTATGCGATTGATTCCACAAAAATTCAGAATGAACTGGGATGGAAACCCTCACTTCAGTTTGAGGAAGGGATCGAAAAAACGGTGGATTGGTATCTTGACAACCCTGAATGGCTTGAAAATGTTTCATCGGGTGCTTATGAAAAATATTACGAAAAACAGTACCTCACCAGATAGCGAGTAATTGTCAGTGAATCGTGTTCATTGATCTTTCCTGTTACTTAAATATGAATGCAAATAAGAAACGCCATGGAATTTCATGGCGTTTCTTATTTGCATTCACACGATGGATTAAATAATTATTTTTTTGATGGTTTCGCCGTAACTAGTATTGTGCCGTCCGGTGTTTCCGTCGAACCATCCAGCAGTCCGTCTTTGATCTTGAACTTTAAGGTAATCGGGGTGTTTTCCACTGTAAAATACAAAGTGAGCGTTTCGGCTTCAAATTCTATTTTAGGTACTGTCATTGCCTGTCCCTGAATAGTGAACTCTGCACCAAGTTTTTGATCCGTCTCTTTAAG
>CAYHDA010000050.1:12652-18893 GCA_964355145.1 uncultured Mariniphaga sp. | reverse complement strand
AAACGCTGTATTTCGGGATGCATGGCATTTTGTCCATAGAGATGAACAATCATGATCGCCTTCGTCCGTTCGGTGATTTTCCCTTCAATTTTATAAGGATCTATGTTGTAGGTTCCTAAGTCTGGTTCGATCAGTATCGGATTCAACCGGTTATCGGTGATGGCCAATACAGAGGCAATATAAGTATTTGCAGGGACAATAATTTCGTCACCTTCCTGCATAAATCCAATTTCAATATAGGCTTTTAGAATCAAACGCAGGGCATCAAGTCCATTAGCGACTCCAATGCAATGCTTTGTTCCTAAATACTCAGCGTATTCGTGTTCGAATGATTTCACTTCATTGCCGAGCAAATACCATCCGGAATCAAGTACTCGTTTAACTGCCTGAGACAGTTCAGGCTCGAAACTGTCATTAATCGCTTTAAGGTCAAGGAACTTAATCATAATTTCGATCTATTTTTCAAAATATAAACCTGCTTGCAAATTGTATTTATAAGTCTCATAAACAACACCTCGTCCTCCGAATCCTTCTTTTTGAAAAATCAGGTTCTGATTCAAATAGTTTCCCATACTTTCTGTTGATACTCCAAAATCGAAAAATTGAAACTGCTGAAATTCCTCATGGATTAATTTATCGAAAAGTAAGTCTAAGGCTCCGATCTGTTTCCCGGTCTCACTTGCAGCGATATACTGCACTTTTACGACATTTTTCTTAAGATATACAACCGTTCCGGCGATGATTATCCCTTCATGAACTGCAACATAAAGTTTGATATTATCGGGGAAACGACTGTAAAGCAGCTTTATTTCCTCAAGTGAATGGGTGGGTTTTAGTTTAAATTTATTAATTAAATTATTCTCGAGAATTTCCCAGAAGGCCGCAAGGTCATTACTTACGATTATTTCTACGTTTTCTTTAATGCTTTTTTGAACGCCTCTCCTTCTCAATTCACTGAAACGAGGTTTGTTGGATTGAAAGATAACGGATGAAATCTGGCATCCGATCTTCTCGGCTTTATGCAGGAATAAAGCATAAATATCTTCTTGCGATGGGATACTATGATAAATTAAGGGTACAGGCTTATAAATAACTTCCTGTACACCATCTTCCGTAAGCGCTCTGTTAAGAAGATAAAACATCTCAATCACACCAGAAACAGATGTTTTGTTGGAGGTGATTAAGCCTCCGTGAGTCAGCCCTTGGTGAGAAAAAAAACTGTTGTCAACACGATTTCCCGGAAGAACTGCCTCGATATTCCCTTTTCTTAAAAACAGATAGGAACAATCAGCAAATCTATCGGCGTGATAGTCCATATAATCTCTTAGAAATAAAAAAGTTCCATTCCTGGAGATATGGATAAAATCATCCCATTTCCTCTTTAGTTCAGACGAGTATTTTACAATTTCAATCATTAGTCAGATTTATAACTCCGAATATTTTTAGGTTAAATATTTGAAAACAGTCATTCATAAAATTATTTGATTCTTTCCAAATCTATTTTCTCTATTTGCAATCTTTTTTCGTACCAGCTTTCAAGACCGGATAAATCGATTAAGTCATTTTCAGTCAGATATTTTTCATGGATATCAATATTTTCTTTTGAACGAATTGGATCGAAATAGTTGTTTTTAAGGGTGTGATGATCCTTTATCCCACCTATAAAATTTTCCACTCTTGATTTATATTCGTCATAATTAGTAACAAGTCCCTCAAAGTCCATTACCAGCAGATGATCCCGATCCAGCACTGTTTCTAAATAGTCGATCCATTTTAATCTGCATTGAATGGCATCGATCTGGAATTTTATGGCACCTTTCTTGTCTTTTCCGTAAATTGCCTCAAGGTTGTCACCCGCCATTGTCATATAAGGAGATCCATATGGCGTGAATAAAGTTCTTCTTTTAATGATATCTGCGATTTGATCTTTTGGATTACGATAAACTATAATCAGTTTGAAGGGATTAAACACTTTTTTCCAGATTGAAATATCGGTGCTTGTCAGAAGAGGCTGATCAAACAAGGTATAGTCTTTATTTAAAGAGAATTCATTGCCAATATTTTGAATCCATTGACCGGCGAATTTAATTTTTTCTTCAAAGGAGATATTCGTCTCCAATTTTTTGTTTAGCTCTCTTAAAAGATGAGACCGATTTAAGCTGATTAGTTTGTTTTTGATTTTACGTAACAAATCATTTTGATAATCGATTTCCAGATATCTCTTTGGGATACAATTATATAAATAATTCCAGATAGTGCTTTGAAAGATTAATCGTTTAATGAAACTACTGTTTCCGGTTATTTTGGCAATTCTATTTGGAAAATTGATACTTGAAGCCTCAGACAGCTGGTCAGCGACTAAACCGGGAGCTCTGAAATCATCGAATTCATTAGAGAAATGGCCAACGTTGTCATATTCTTTGAGTAAATTATGCATTGCACTCGAACCCGAAGACATTGTACCAAAGATTAAGATATTACAGCGTTCTTTAGGATTAATTGTTTGTTTATTCATTTATTTCTTTCATCCGAAGATAATTTGTTTTTTAATTGCCTGATAGCCTGTCCCGATTTATCGGGAGAACACCTGTGTTATCTTCATTCATGTTTGCGAAGCGCAGATTCATGGGTGTTTCGTCGGATTAGATTCCATGGCCGCAAAGGTAATTTAATAATGGATTATCTCAAAAAAATCACGTAAGGCATTGACATTCAATTTTTTAATTTGCTCCATTGATGAGCGTTAGATTTAAAGTAAAACATAAACGCAACCCTGAAATACAATCAATATCTTCTTTGAACCGAACAAGTCCGTTTTTAGGAAATCCGCTTTCTGAGGAGATGCCAAGATCTATAAATTCGAAATCTAAGTTTTTATAGTGGTTCCACAAATTTAATGAACAGAAATCCATTGCCCGGAAGCTTCTTCCATGTTCACTGTCACCCCAGTAGATTCCCTGAACAATAGTAGGATGTCCGCGATAAAAGATAGCCGCGGCTAAGATTTCATCTTTCGGACTTCTAACTTGAAAAAAATCCACCGGCCATAGCTTGCCTGTTTCCTGGAAGTCCGCGAAAGTCATATAAATCGGATAGCCAAGCCGCAGTCTGTTCTGGCAAACAATATTATATGCTGCTTCTTTTTCTGATGCCGTAAATACCTGATGAAAAGATAGGTTGTGGCGAAGTGATTGATTATAATTGCGTTTCGTATTCCGGCAGGAGAATTCTCCACTAAATTTCTTAAGATCAACCCAATTGGTAATTTCAGGAATATCCATCGAGAAACCGTTTCTTAAAAGAGAATTGGCTATTTTGGAGTTAAAAGATTGGTGGTAGATATCGGGTGGAAGAGATATTTTAATTGCTTTTAAGTTTTGAGATGCGGTATAGGATATCAACTTTGAAAGAAACTTGTCAATTTCGCTGGTAAAGATATTACTGTGTAAAAAATGAAATCCTCCAAATGGAGAAGAAAAAGCGGAAATTAATACCTGATCTCTAATGCCGGCTACCAGGCCAATCGACACCTTTACCTGATCTTCAATTAGACGCACAATACTATCGGCCTTCCCTTTTACCAGTTCAAGGAATTGTTCTGAGATATATGGGTTAGGACTAAAAGGGAAATGTTGGCTGTAATCTTTGGTATCAGTCTCTATCAGCATAAATAATTACTATATCTTGATATTCAATAGATTAATCAGTTTTCCACCACTTGACCCTCTTTGAGCTGATAGTTTCTGTTGCATTTTGTACATTTCATGTTATCATCAAGTTTTTCACCGCATTGGCACACATATCCTTTAAATTTGGCCGGATTTCCGTACCATAAGGTATGATCGGGAATTGATTTTGTAACCATACTTGCAGCACCTATCATTGCGTACTTTCCAATAGTAATTCCACAAATTATTGTTGAATTTGCCCCAATACTTGCTCCTTTTTTTATAATTGTCCGTTTCAGATCAAATTGTTGATGATTTGAGCGTGGTAATAAGTCATTGGTGAAGGTCACATTTGGTCCGATAAAAACATTGTTTTCCAAAGTTAGTCCGTCCCATAATTGAACTCCTGATTTTATGACAACATTATCTCCGATTTTCACATCATTTTCGACAAAAACATTGTAACAAATATTACAATCATTTCCAATTACTGCGCCTTCCAAAATAACGCAGTTCTGCCATACTTCGGTTCGGTCTCCAATATTTTTGCTTTGTACTTCAGCGGTGGGATGCAGCATATTCTTTAAATTTATCTTGATCTCTAATATAGTCTGACTCATCATATTTATGTGAAGCTAATACGAGGCAAATGCCTCCGGAGGAAAATTCAATTATTTCCCGCCAGATACCCGGGACAATCAATAATCCGTAATCAGGTCGGTTAAGGGTCACAATTTTCTTATTATTTCCGTCGTAAAGCAATACATCAAACGAACCACTTGCAGCAACAATCAGCTGACTTAGTTCCAGATGTGCATGCCCGCCTCTGTCTTCGCCTCCCGGAATGTCGTATAGGTAATAGATGCGCTTAATGTCAAAGGGAATATTCTCTTTTCCCTGGACGACAGTAATATTTCCGGCTCTGTTATGGATTTTACTGAGCGGAAGAATGACACAATCATATACACTACTTTTCATCTTTACTTGCATTTATGAGTGTTATAAAATCGGAATATTGTCTGATATAGTCATCTTCGCTGTAATGAGTTGAACTGAGAACCATTGCCAGTGAATTAGTGGAGAAATTCTGCATGTGACGCCAGACTCCTGACGGAAGATACAGGCCATAATAGGATCTGTTCAATGAGAAGGTTTGTTTTACTTTCCCATCGTCAACAACAACATCGAAGCTGCCGGATAATGAAACGATTAATTCCTGCTGTTCTTTAAATGCATGACCACCGCGTATTTGTCCGCCGGGCACATCATAAATCCAGTATACTCTTTCAATTTTAAAGGGTACGTGATTTTCTTCTTCTATAATCGAAAGATTTCCTCTTGGATCCTCTATTTTTGGCAGGTTTATTATTTCAGGTTTTTTCATTGAGTGTGATTGTGTGTTATGGAAAGAGATTAAGATATAGAATTGAGCTGAATGAATGCAGCTTCGCTTTGGTGAGTCACATTGCAGGACTTACCCGTTCATCTAATGCATCTGGTGCCGGAACTTTACTGAGGTTGAAATCAATAAAGATCCCCGCGTTAATAGTATACTTCATTTAATCTTAATATATAACATTTAAGGGTTCAAATGGTTTTCAAAATATTAATCAAAAACAAAAAAAGATCTTGAAAATCGAATGAATTTGAAGAAATCCAGGTGAAAAAAAAGTGATTTTTGTTCGTTAAACACAGCTTCGCCCTGTCAGTCACATTACTGATCTTTTGCGGAATTTTGAAAATTTGGTTTCAGCGCTTTATTTTATAAAAGCAGTGTACCATGAAGTTTGCCAAATGGCTGTAAAATAATGTATTAATAAATTTTTTATTGAGAGATACGGTGTTTTATTAATCCGGAAAGAATCTCTAAAACCGGCTCTCTATACAAATATACATAATATTCAGGACTTTTTCGTGAAAAAATGTATCATAATTTTACTTGATTATAGTACTGTATTTCATGGAATTAAACGAATACCCGAACTATTTTCATTAAATGTACTTAATAAATATAAAGTCCAAAGTTAGTTTTATGAGCGCAGAGAATCGTGCATTAACCGTTTATTTCCGTTTATAAACGATTACAATCGGCTCATGAATATTGGGTTACATGATACACAGAGTTACAGTGGGTTTAAGAAGAGTTACGGGTTACAGGTAAAAAGGTTGCTGGTTAAAAAGTTACAAGCAAAAGGGTTACAGGTCAAAAAGTTACAAGTTGCTGGTAACTCCCGTAACTTGGTAACCCGTAACCAAAAAGAAAAGTTACAAGTTACAAATCAACCGTAACTTGGTAACCCGTAACTCTTTTATAACCCTGCGCAACCCTGTGTGCCCCTTCCGTAACCAGTTCCAAGGTTACAAGGTTACAAGTTAAAAAGTTACAAGGTTACAAGTTGCAAGGTTACAAGTTACAAGGTTACTTGTATACCCGTAACTCTTTTATAACCCTGCGTAACCCTGTGTACCCCTTCCGTAACCAGTTACAAGTTAAAAGGTTACAAGTTACAAGGTTGCCAGTTACAAGGTTACTTGTATACCCGTAACTCTTTTATAACCCTGCGTAACCCTGT
>CAYHDA010000050.1:0-12552 GCA_964355145.1 uncultured Mariniphaga sp. | reverse complement strand
TTACAAGGTTACTTGTATACCCGTAACTCTTTTATAACCCTGCGTAACCCTGTGTCCATCTTTCGTAACTAGTTGCAAGTTAAAGGGTTACAAGTTACAAGGTTACAAGTTTACTTGCATACCCGTAACCTGTAACTCTTTTATAACCCTGCGTAACCCTGTGTCCCCCTTTCCGTAACCTGTAACTCTTTTATAACCCTGCGTAACCCTGTGTACCCCTTCCGTAACCGGTTACAGGTAACAAGTAAAAAGATCGTAAATTACCTGCCTCCAACAAAATTCCGGCTTTTATAGTAGATTCGCACCGGATAATCTTAAACAATTACCGTCATTGATTTATGAACTATTTATCGCACATCTATCTTTCCGGAAATTCAGAACAGGTTATTCTTGGAAATTTTATTGGAGACTTTGTCAAAGGACGACAGTTTCTGAAATATCCTTCAGAGGTGGCAAAGGGTATTTTGCTTCACCGGCAAATCGATTCCTTCACCGATTCACATCCCATTGTTATTGAGTGTATTGTTAAATTAAGACCAGGATTTGGCAAGTATTCGGGAATTGTTATTGATATTTTTCTTGATCATTTTCTTGCCGTTAACTGGCATCATTATTCGTTTGAAAAGCTTCCTTCATTTACCAAACGGTTTCATGCGGTGCTGCTGGCCAATTTCTTTCAGCTTCCATCGCAGGTGAAGCTGTTCCTGCCTTTTCTGATTCAAAACAAACGGCTTCAATCTTATGCCTCATTTCAGGGAATTGAAAAAACATTGCTTATTATGGTTAAACACGCTTCGTTGCCAGCAGAAACTGAATTTGCCATGAGAATTCTTGAGGAGGAATACCATTTTTTTAATGATGCCTTCAATCGTTTTTTTCCTGAGATCATCCATTTTGTAGAAAGATACGGCGATTTTAAAATTGAACGGCCACGAATTGAAGGAAAGAATTAAGGTGCTAATTCGGCAATTTGAAAATGAGGGGATGTGCCAATGTGCTAATATGCCAATATGCCAATGTGCTAATATGCCAATGTGCTAATGGGCCAATGTGCTAATATGCCAATGTGCCAATTTGAAGATTTGATGACATCCTAAAACCTGGAAGCCTAATAGTCTATAGCCTTATATCCTAATAGCCTAAAGCCTAATAGTCTAATAGTCTAATTCTTAATTCGTAATTGAATGAATTGAAAGTATCTTTCTTACCTGAGATTTGCAGTTCTGCTGGCATCGAGGCGCAGAAAAATGAAAAGCAGAATTGTAAAGGCCCAAAGCGATGATCCTCCATAGCTGAAGAAGGGGAGGGGTATGCCGATTACCGGCGCCAGTCCGATGGTCATTGAGATGTTAATAGCGATGTGAAAAAAGAGGATACAGGCAACACCATACCCGTATACCCGGCTGAACTTCGATCGTTGCCTTTCTGCCAGTGTCACAAGCCGGATTAACAAAAATAAAAACAACCCAAGCACGAATGTGGCGCCTGCAAATCCCCACTCTTCGCCCACTGTACAAAATATAAAGTCAGTACTCTGCTCCGGCACAAAATTGTATTTGGTTTGCGTTCCTTTTAGAAATCCTTTTCCCAGCAATCCTCCTGACCCAATCGCTATTTTTGATTGATTGACATTGTATCCTGCTCCGAGCTTATCAGTTTTGATTCCTAACAATTCATCTATTCGGTCGCGCTGGTGCGAGATCAAAACATTTTTATAGAAATAGTTCACAGACATAGAGATGCCAATAGCAAAAATAAAAAAAAGAATAATCCTCCAGACCTGCCTGATATGCCCAAAAATCCCGTATGCGATAAAAAGAACCACAGAAATTGCGGTGGTTATCAATAAAAGTTGCAACGGAGAACCTCCTAATCCCAATAAGTTGTTAACTAGCATTATCAGTCCGAACAGACCCGTTATGGCCAGCAGACCGATAATCCCTTCTTTAATACTTTGACGGAGTACGCCATACGCTGCTATTGAAATAGCAAGGAGAAACAGCAATAGTTTAAACTGGTCGAGCAGCAGTGCCAGAATAAAGAGAGCTGCAGCCGCAAATCCCCAGAAAAGCACCATCCCATTGAGCCCTTCTCTGAAAAATACAAGAACGAATACTGCAAATACAAGCGCCGAACCTGTGTCATTCTGCATAATAATGAGCATAGCAGGAAGTCCAATGATAGCTCCAAGTGTAAAATACGATCGCCAGGTTTGAATTTTAAAATCAAACTGACTGATAAATTTTGCTATGGCGAGGTTTGTTGCAAATTTCCCCAGTTCCGCGGGCTGCAAGGCGACGCCTCCAAATTCAAACCAGGCCCGCGCTCCATTAACCTCTTTGCCTAAAAAAAGGACAGCCACGAGCAAAAGTATTGTTGAAAAGTAAAAATGGTAGGCAAATGCAGCATAAAACCGGCTGTCGATGGTTAAAACCATGATGGCAAGAACAATACCGGCAACAATCCAGATTAACTGCTTTCCATAACGCTGACCCATATCCAGAATGCTCTGATGTTCCTCGCTATATACTGCTGCATAGATATTTACCCATCCGAGTAATACGAGTGTCAGGTAGATCAGGACGGTTATCCAGTCGAGATTAAGCCATATGCTGTTGTGCGTTTTCAATCTCCGGTATCTATTTTCATGGTTGATATTAAATCTGAATTAAACATGGCATCTTCAAAATGCTGTCGTTTGGATGAAATTTTACCTTTAAGGTATTTTTCAATGATCAGACTGGCGATTGGTGCGGCATAACGCGCTCCCCACACGCCGTTTTCGATATAGACCGCAATGGCAATCTTCGGATTAATCTTTGGTCCAAAGGCCACAAAAGCCGAATGAGCTTCTCCATGAGGATTTTGTATTGTTCCTGTCTTTCCGCAAATGATTACACTGTCAATTTTTGCAGAGAGGCGTGCGGTACCCGATTCTACCACCTGTTCCATACCTTGAACAATCATCTCATAATTTTCGAGACCTGCATCTACGGTATGCTTATCGAAATTCAGAATTTTTTGAGTTCCGTCATAATCCTGAATACTTCGTACAAGATGGGGTGCAATGTAATAACCACGGTTGGCTATCAACGATACCATATTGGAAAGCTGCAGCGGCGTCAATAACATCTCTCCCTGTCCAATTGATAATGATCTTATTGTGAGAGAGTTCCATCTTCCGGATCCGAAATATTTATTGTAGTATGAAATTGTTGGAATATTGCCTGAAGTTTCAGAAAAGAGATCACCGCCGATTTTCTTTCCAATCCCCATCTCAAGCAGATGGTTTCTAAAAGCCTCCAGACCCTGAGCTGGCGTAGGATAATGGTTGATCTCTGCCTTAAATGACTGCCAAAAATAGGAATTGCACGATTCTCTGATGGCCGATATTAAAGGTAATGGCGTTTCGTGGTTATGGGTGCATTTGATCGGGGAGGAGCGAGGTCCCTGACAAGAATACCTGACAGATTGCAAGATTCCTTCTTCAAGACCAATCAAAGCATTGGCAATTTTGAAGGTTGAACCTGGTGGATAGGAGGAGTTTACTGCTCTGTTTACCATTGGTTTATAAGGATCTCGCATCAGCATTGAGAAATTCTTGGAGCGCTCGCGACCGACAAACAATCCCGGATCAAAAGTTGGAGAACTGGCTAAAACAAGGATTTCGCCGGTTTCCGGTTCAATGGCCACAATACTCCCGACTTTTCCGGCAAGCAATCGTTCACCGTAACTCTGGAGATCACGGTTCAGGGTGGAGGTCAGATTTTTACCAATCACAGCAGCTGTGTCCATCTGTCCTTGTTCAAAGGAGCCTTTGATCATGTTATGAGCATCGACCATCATATAGGAAATGCCTTTTATGCCACGAAGTTCTGCTTCATAAGTTTTTTCAATTCCGCTTTGACCTATATAATCACCACTTTCGTAATACTTGTTTGCATCGATGTCCCTTTGATTTACCTCACCGATAAAACCCATTACATGAGCAGCCATTCTGGAAGGAAACTGACGTAAAGTACGCGCCTGAATAAAAAAACCGGGGTATTTAAAAAGCTGTTCCTGCAGAATGGCATAAGTTTGAGCGGAAAGCTGCTTTACTACAGGCGAAGGTTTGTACTTTGAATAACTCCATGCTTTTTTGATTTCGCTTGCCAGTTCCTCTTTTTCTATACCAACAATACGGCAAAAAGACAGTGTGTCAAAGGCTTTTACCTCCTTGGGAGTGATTAAAACATCATATGCAGCCTGATTAAAAACCAGCAGTTTTCCATCTCTGTCGTAGATTAAACCTCTTGCAGGATAATTGACCACCCGACGTAACACATTACTTGCAGCTGATATTTTATAGGAAGGATCCATCACTTGCATGGTGAACAAGCGAACCACAACAATCAAGGCTGTAAGTGAAAACAGGCCAATGATCAAATATTTTCGTTTACTGTAAACGTCCACTTTTTATTGATTTAACGGGCTATTTCCGGAAAATTATAAACTGGCTCAGTACAATTAATCCGATCGATAATACTGAACTCAGAAGCACCCTCAGCAGTGTGATCAGAAAACCATCAAATGTAAAGGCCTCTATAAAAAACAGAAAAAGGTGGTGTATGATGACCATAAAAGCTGTATATCCGGCAAACCACTGAAAGCCCATAATTCGGATTCTTGGTGCAATTACTGATTCAAGTGTTTCTCGTGAAGAGATCAATCCAAGGATTCCCGGTCTTATAAAGCCTGATAAAAGACTGGCTGAAGCATGGACTCCCGGAGTATTTGTGAAAATATCGACTGTCAAACCTAATATAAATGATAAAAACAAGAGTAAAGAACGAGGGGTATCAAATGGTAAAAGAATGATGAACAGAATATAGAAGAAGGGTGCTATTACTCTTGCAATCAGTATATTATTGAAAATGAGTACCTGTAATAAAACAGACACTACGAATATGAGCGAATATTTAAACAGGTTAATTACCATTCTTGTTTAGTGATTCCAATTGTTTAATTTCGTACATCTGTTTATTCTCAATTAAACCAACTACGACCAGATTTTTGAAATCGGCAGCCAGCAGCACTTCTATCTTGTAAAAATTACTTCCGGTACCAATAGAAAAGTCAGAAATTGTTCCAATGGCGATTCCTTCGGGAAAGCTCGATGAATAGCCTGTTGTGACTACAGTATCACCGTTTTGTACCGGCACATGATAGGGTATTTCGTTTAATTGAACCCTGCGGTAGTCCTTGCCATCCCAGGAAAGGGAGCCAAAGTAATCGTTCCTTTTTATTTTAGCACTTATTTTCCACCGGCTGTTCAACATTGAAATTACTGTACTGAAATTTTCAGAAACACTGGTTACCAATCCAACCACCTGACCATTGGCGATAACTCCCATGTCGGGTTTGATTCCGTCGCGACGACCCTTGTTGAGTGTAATAAAATTGTGTTGCTGATTGACCGAATTATTTATTACTCTGGCAGTGGTAAATCGGTAAACCGCCCTTACGGATGAATCTTTGGCAATTCGAGGCAGGTAAATTGAATCGGTAGCGTGATACGATCCACGATTCGCCTTTAGCAATTGATCCTGAAACGCAGCTCTTAAAACAGCATTTTCTTCTGCCATTTTAAAATTCACCTGCTTAAACTCGAAAATCTGAATAAAGGAAGAAAATTTCTCAAACAATGTGCCTACAAAAAAATTACTTGAATCAAAGAAAGTTGCACGCTGATAATTGTTGTAAGTTACTACCATTGATAACGACAGCGTTTCCAAAAGAATAAACAACAATACTACATGGTACCGGTATATGATTCTGAATAAGTTCTTCATAAGTAATTTAGGAGGTGATTTTTTCCTTCCTGTTCCGTACGTTTACCGAAGCAAAAATGCGAACTTATCAACGTTTTTAAGCGCAACACCCGTACCGCGTGCGACAGCCCGCAAAGGGTCATCGGCAATATGGAACGGAATATTTATCTTGTCATACAGACGTTTATCAAGTCCTCTCAGTAAAGCACCTCCGCCGGCCAGCCAGATTCCTCTGGTGACGATGTCGGCATAGAGCTCAGGAGGAGTTTGTTCAAGAGCACTCAGGATGGCCGTTTCGATTTTGGAAATTGATTTATCGAGACAATGGGCAATTTCCTGATACGAAACCGGCACTTCAATTGGTAAAGCGGTCATCTGGTTTGGACCCCGAACAATATAATCTGCAGGTGGTTCATCCAATTCAGAAAGAGCCGCCCCGACATTAATTTTAATATCTTCAGCTGTCCGTTCTCCAATTTTTATATTATGCTGGTGACGCATATACTCCAGAATATCGGCAGTAAGATCATCACCTGCAATCCTGATTGATTTGTTGGTAACAATACCGCCCAGTGAAATAACTGCAATTTCAGTGGTTCCTCCGCCGATATCCACGACCATATTTCCTTCAGGGGCTTCCACATCAAGGCCGATGCCAATTGCTGCAGCCATTGGCTCATAAATCATGTAGACATCACGTCCTCCTGCGTGTTCAGACGAGTCACGCACAGCTCTGATCTCAACTTCGGTTGAGCCGGAGGGGATGCATATCACCATTTTAAGAGCTGGAGAGAAGAATCTTTTCTTTGGATTGATCATCTTGATCATTCCGCGAATCATCTGCTCGGCAGCATTGAAGTCTGCAATAACTCCATCTTGCAGCGGACGAATTGTTTTGAGGTTGGCATGTGTCTTGCCCTGCATCTGTCTCGCTTTTTCGCCGATGGCAACCAGTTTGTCGGTTTTCATGTCGATGGTGACAACAGATGGTTCGTCAACAACAACTTTTCCATTATGGATGATAATTGTGTTGGCCGTTCCAAGGTCAATGGCTATTTCCTGAGTCAGAAATGTAAATAAACCCATAATATTTTTCTAATTTTTTTATTCTTAATCAATGTTTAAAATGTCTGAAGCCGGTAATAACCATCGACATATCATGGTTATCGCAGAATTCGACTGAAAGCTTGTCTCTGATTGATCCTCCCGGTTGAATAACTGATTTAATTCCTTCATTATTAGCTATTTCCACGCAATCAGGAAATGGGAAAAATGCATCGGAAGCCATTACTGCCCCATTTAAATCGAATCCGAAAGACTTTGCTTTTTCTATCGCCTGTCTTAAGGCATCAACCCGTGATGTTTGTCCTACACCACTGGCGAGTAATTGATTTCCCTTTGCCAGTACAATAGTATTTGATTTTGACTGTTTAACCAAACGATTGGCAAACAATAAATCATTAATTATTTTATCGTCAGGAGTGATTTTTGTGACCGGTTTAAGATCTTCAGCTGTTTCCCGCTTCGAATCACGATCTTGCATGATTATTCCGTTCAATACACTGCGATATTGCAGTGAGGTCTGACCGGTATTTTTTCTGATCAGGATGATCAGATTTTTTTTTGATTTTAAAAATTCAATTGCTTCCGGTTCAAAAGCAGGAGCAATAATTACCTCGAAAAAAATCTTTGCAGCTTCCTCAGCAGTTGCTAAATCGATTGTTCCGTTTGTAACAAAGATTCCACCGTAAGCAGATACCGGATCTCCGGCCAATGCAGCATGATACGATTCAAGAACCGTAGCACGGGACGCACATCCGCAGGCGTTATTATGTTTAAGAATTGCAAAGGTAGTATCAGTAAATTCATCAATTAAATTGACTGCCGCATCAATATCGAGTAAATTATTGTAAGAAATCTCCTTGCCGGCCAACTGATCAAACATAGCTTCGAAATTTCCAAAGAAAACGCCTTTCTGATGTGGATTTTCTCCGTATCGCAAATGTTTTGCAGAATTGAAACTTTGTCTGAAATGTGCCGGCCATTCATCTGCGAAATAGTTATAAATGGCTGAATCGTAGTGTGATGATGTTGCAAAGGCCTCCACGGCATATGCTCTGCGTTCTGCCAGTGTTGTCAATCCGTCACCTGATTCAAGAATTTCAAGTAATGAGGCATACTGCTCCTGACGGGAGATAATGACCACATCATTAAAGTTTTTGGCTGCTCCCCTGATAAGTGAGATTCCGCCAATATCAATTTTTTCGATGATATCAGTGTCCGAAGCTCCGGAAGCAACCGTGGCTTCAAAAGGGTATAAATCTACAATAATCAGATCAATTTCGGGGATGTTATATTGAGCAAGCTGAGCAATATCGCCCTCATTTTCGCGGCGGGCTAAAATTCCTCCAAAAACTTTGGGATGTAATGTTTTTACACGTCCACCGAGAATTGAAGGGTAAGATGTCAGGTCTTCAACTGCGGTAACTGCCACATTCAAACTTTCAATAAAATCTTTTGTTCCTCCTGTTGAATATAATATAACGCCTAGATTATCAAGTTTATTAATGATTTCGTCAAGTCCATCCTTATGGTAAACGGATATTAATGCTGATTTAATTTTTTTTAATTCGCTCATTATAAATTTCTTAATAATTTTTTGCAAAGCTAATAAAAAACCTTCAATTTTCCGGAGTTATTCCATTGCAGATTCAGCATATTTTTATTAATTCATTTTTGATTAATAACTGATGGAACGTAAATAATTCCTACTTTTAAAAAGTATTAAATCAAGTCTATGTTAATTCTCCGGCTGGTTATTGAAAGTTTTAAATTTGCCTATACTTCATTAGTAGTAAATAAGTTACGGACTTTTCTGTCGTTGCTTGGGATTACAATCGGAATTTTTTGCATCATATCAGTTTTCACAGTTATCGATTCACTTGAAAGGACGATCCGCGATAGCATGTCGAAATTGGGCAGTAATGTGATTTATGTTCAGAAATGGCCCTGGACACCGCCACCCGGTGAGTCGGAATATCCTTGGTGGAAATACCTGAACCGACCTATACCCAATCTCTTTGAAACGCAGGAAATTCTTCGCCGATCAGGATTATCACAATATGTTGTTTATAATTATGGCTTTAACCGCACAATCAAAAGCGGGAGCAGTAAAGCCGAAAATGTTGATATTATTGGGGCATCAAATGGATTAATTGAAACCTGGAGCCTGAAAATATCAAATGGAAGGCCCCTTACAGAAGAGGAGATTAATTCGGGAGCTAACTTCGCAATGCTGGGCTCCGATATTGCTGAGCAGCTGTTTCCAGGCGGATCACCGGTTGGAAAATCAATCAAGATACAAGGCTTCACCCTTTTTATCGTCGGTGTTTTTGAAAAGATGGGAGACGATATATTTGGTACAAGTATGGACAAGCGTGTTTTAGTTCCGGCGAAATTTGCTTCACGTATCGTTGATCCACGTATGGAAATGGGTCAGAGTATTATAGTAAAGGGGAAACAGGATGTTCCTGCTGCACGGCTTTCTGAAGAGCTGGAGGGTGTAATGCGCTCTATAAGAAGGATTAAGCCTTCTCAGGAAAACGATTTTGCCCTGAACGAGGTAAGTCTTCTCTCTGGTCAGCTCGATAGTATTTTTAAAGTTTTTAACATCGCCGGCTGGATTATTGGAGGATTCGCAATTCTCGTTGGCGGTTTTGGAATTGCAAATATCATGTTTGTATCGGTTAAAGAACGCACCAAAATCATTGGGTTGCAAAAAGCCCTTGGCGCCAAAAGCAGATTTATTTTACTGGAATTTCTTTTTGAAGCCAGTGTTCTCTCTTTGATCGGAGGAGCAATCGGGCTGCTG
The DNA here is from genome assembly GCA_964355145.1 of uncultured Mariniphaga sp. Lineage (GTDB taxonomy): Bacteria > Bacteroidota > Bacteroidia > Bacteroidales > Prolixibacteraceae > JAAFHB01. Next base: position 2,868 of record CAYHDA010000050.1, on the reverse strand, counting down.
ATTATCTATTCGTTAACTTTTGTGGTCAGCAAAGCTTTTGATTTTAATTTAGTCCTTTCGGTTGGAAATATTCTTACCGGATTGGTTATCAGTATTGTGATTGGTTTAATTGCCGGTGTTGTTCCTGCCCGTACTGCAGCTCATCTGGATCCGGTAACAGCAATGAATGCAGTGTAGGTCAGAATATGTTTGAAAATTAATACATGAATGATGCTTATCCAATCATCAATTTCTCGATGCTATTGGTTAAATCTATAAACTCAGCCACAGACAGTTGTTCGGGGCGTCGGGTCAACAGGACTGCATCCAGTTCCTCAATACGGGGAGAAAAACCTTTAATGCTGTTTCTGAGCATCTTGCGTCTTTGATTGAAAGCCTGTTTCACTACCTTGAAAAAAAGCGCTTCGTTGCATCCTAAATCAGTTCGTCCGTTTGCGGTAAGTCGGATGACTGCTGATTGTACTTTTGGAGGAGGATCGAAAACATATTCCGGAACATCGATCAGGTATTCAATATTATACCACGCCTGTAGAAAAACGCTTAAAATACCGTAAACCTTCGAGCCAGGACCAGAAGCGATTCGTTTGGCGACCTCTTTTTGAAGCATACAAACTACTTCGGGTATTAATTCTTTGTTTTCCAGTACTTTAAAAAATATTTGAGAGGAAATATTATAGGGTAAGTTTCCAATCAGAGCAAATGGCTGATCCGAAATTTTGGATGCAAGATCAAGTTTTAGAAAATCTCCTTCGATAATCCGGTCTTTGAGTTGAGGAAAATATTTGTGCAGATAATCGACTGATTCGTGATCGATTTCTATGACGTAGGTCTCATAATTTTCATTCTCAAGAAGAAAATTGGTCAATACCCCCATGCCTGGGCCGATTTCAAGTATCCGGCTGACATTGGTGGCCTTTAAACTGTTTACAATCTCTCGTGCGATGTTTTTGTCAGTGAGAAAGTGCTGCCCTAAATTCTTTTTCGGCCTAACTAGCATGCTTTGCGTTTTTTGAAATAATGAGAATATGCGGAGTATTAATAGATGGCTTCCGGTATTTGAGGGCAAAAGTACATAAATGTTACGGGTTTATAATTGCCTTGAAAAACCATCCTGATTTTCGTTAAAAGTGCAATACCTGGTGTGTCAATTGACATATTCAATACTTTATCCTTATGATGCCCGGTTATTTTCATCTGCTGCGTGATTTTATTCCAAATATTTGAATAAACAATACAAGGATAAATTCTACTTTTACGCAAAACAATAAAATAACGTGTCACTATTAAATACTGAATTTTTTATTGCCCGTCGCATTTTTTCGGCCAGAGGAACCTCCGGGAAATTCTCTGAATCAATTGTTTCATTTGCTGTCTTCGGAATAGCATTCGGCTTGTTTGTGATGATCCTTTCTGTAGCTATTGTAACGGGTTTTAAAAAGGAAGTGAGAAATAAGGTGATTGGGTTTGGTTCACATATTCAGATAGTTAACTTTGATTCTAATTCTTCATACGAAACTATTCCGGTATCCAAAGATCAACCCTGGCTCGGAGAGCTCAGAAAGATGAATGGGATTAAAGGTGTTCAGAGCTTTGCCACCAAACCCGGTATAATCAAGACTGATGATGAGATTCATGGGATTGTTCTAAAAGGGGTTGGCACCGATTTCGACTGGTCATTCTTTAAGGAGAATCTGGTTGAAGGATCTGTTTTTTCGGTTTCGGATAGTGCCAAAACAGATGAAGTTCTGATCTCAAGGCAAGTGGCTTCATTACTCCAGCTTAAAGTTGGTGATCCGCTCTACACTTATTTTTTAAATGAAGACACAAAGGGGCAGAAAATGCGTAAATTTAAAATTTGCGGTATCTTTCGGACCAGTCTTGAGGAATTTGACCGGTTATTTGTACTAGCGGATATTTCGCACGTCGGAAAATTAAATGATTGGAATTCAGATCAGATCAGTGGATTTGAAATTTCAATTAAAGATTTCAATGAGCTCCTGCCCATCACTCAAAAGATTCGCCATCTGACTGTAAGCTTTTCAAAAGAGAATGAATCAGTACTTCGGCCAATCCCTATTACCTCGAAATATCCTCAGATTTTCGATTGGCTAAATCTTCTGGATATGAACGTTTGGATCATTCTTGTTTTGATTATTCTGGTGGCGGGTTTTAATATGGTCTCCGGATTGCTGATTCTGATTTTGGAACGCACTACAATGATTGGCATATTGAAAGCTGTTGGCTCGAAGAACTGGAGTATACGGAAAATTTTTATTTATATCTCTTCTTTTCTTATTCTGAAAGGGATGTTCTGGGGTAATATTGCCGGAATCGCCTTTTGCCTTATTCAATCTGAATTTGGGATTTTCAAGCTTGATGCCGGTTCATATTATCTAAGCACCGTGCCGGTCAATTTGAAAATTTCCTATCTTCTGATGCTTAATGCGGGAACAATTCTTATAACTTTTGCAATGTTGCTGGTTCCTTCGTGGTATATCTCGAGGATAGAACCAGACAAGGCGATTCGATTTGATTGACGGATTATTTTTTAATTATTAGCTGCTTTGTCAAAATGATTTCAATATTTTAGTATTATTGCACTGCAAAAAAACGATAAATTTCTTATTTATGAAACTTTTTATTCCGGAAAATTATAAATCGAAGCTTGATCTTAAGCAAACTGAAAAGGCCATTAAATTTGTTAAGGATTTTTTTCAGGAAAGTCTTTCTGCTGAATTGCGTCTGCGTCGGGTAACGGCGCCTTTATTCGTATTGCAGGGAACAGGTATTAACGATGACTTAAATGGTGTTGAGCGTGCAGTAACTTTTGCAGTAAAAGAAATGAATGATGCAAAAGCCGAAGTTGTT
>CAYHDA010000049.1:0-18906 GCA_964355145.1 uncultured Mariniphaga sp. | reverse complement strand
CCATGTAAAAATCTTGCGGATGACGGGTTGTACTGCGAATTATAGATTTTATCTTATGATGAAACCCATAATACATATTTTTAAAACACCTGAAGATCTTGCTAATTCATTTGCCGTACAATTAATTAGCTGGATCAATGAAACCGCCGGAAATACTTTTAATCTGGCATTATCGGGTGGAAAAACACCGTCGTTGCTGTTTTCAATCTTAGCTGAAAATTATTCACAGGCAGTTCCATGGCATAAAATCCACTTCTGGTGGGGTGACGAAAGGATGGTCAGTCCGGACGATCAGGAAAGTAATTTTGGAGTTGTACATAACCTTCTTTTTTCAAAGATTAAGTTATCCTCAAATCAAATACACCGGATTAAAGGTGAATCTGAACCGGCTGAAGAGAGAGAAAGATATGGATTGGAAATAAAAGGGTTGATTCCAATGAGTAATGCCTGGCCTGTATTTGATCTGATTATGCTTGGTTTGGGTGATGACGGACACACAGCCTCCATCTTCCCCGATCAGATGCACTTAATGAATTCGGATGAGGTTACCGAAATTGCATTTCATCCAATCACTGGTCAGCAACGGATTACCCTGACGGGAAAAGCAATAAACAATGCCAAAAAAGTTGCCTTTCTAATTTCCGGCGATTCAAAAGCAAAGATTTTCAATGAAATTATTTCCAATTCTGAAAAATCATCTGTCTATCCGGCCTCGTATATCAGATCGCAGGGTGAATTACATTGGTTTGTTGATGAACGGTATTTGCCAGGAAATTCTAATAAAATTTAAAAACAGCCAGTAAATTGAGCAATTGCCATCCCCTAACTACTTTACCAAAAAGTCGAACATTTTCGTTTCGCCAATAAAACCTTGAAGCCGGTCATCAATTTTAACTGGCCCTACACCTGCCGGTGTACCGGTATAGATTAAATCCCCGATTTTCAGAGTTACGAACTGCGAGACATGTTCGATGATAGTATCGACTGTAAAGATCATATCGCGCGAATTTCCCAGTTGTACCACTTCTCCATTTTTCTTTAACGAAAACTCAAGCTGACCAAGATCCCCCAATTCCTCCTTTGGAAGAAATCCGCCAAGCACGGCAGCCGAATCAAAAGCTTTGGCTTTTTCCCAAGGCAACCCTTTTTCAATGAGCTGACGTTGTAAATCGCGGGCAGTAAAATCGACACCCAAGCCAATCTCGTCATAATAACGATGCGCATAACGAGCTTCAATACATTTTCCAAGACGATTAATCTTTATGATTAATTCCACTTCGTAATGAATTTCGTTTGAGAAGCCAGGAATATAAAAGTGTCTGTTATCCAGCAATAAAGAAGAATCCGGCTTCATGAAAAAAACAGGTTCTGTCGGAACATCATGTTCAAGTTCCCTGGCATGTTTTAAATAATTACGACCTATACAAATGATTTTCATAGCTACAGAATTTAATGTAAAGCACTATATAACAACAATATAATACATATTTGTTTGGCAATCCCAATAATCAATTTCAAACACCTTTGAGCATTAAGACAGCTTCCTGTTCAGTTCCCGCAATTTTATTGTAGTGAGCACTTTTTTAGTGTAAAGCGGAAACTCCCCTTGCATCATCCAGGAAAAATAGCCAGGTTCATCGCGCAGTACCTGTTCAACGGGCTTACCTTTATGCTTTCCAAAATTGAAAACTTCTATTCCTTTTTCATCATAAACGATCCTTCCTGCAAAATCAACACTTTTATCAAAAGCAGAAAATGAGGCTAATGCTTCCACATTATTTACCACCGGGACTGATTTTTTACCATTGTCCTCAAATTCCACCCCTTCATATCTGTCAATCTGCGCCTTTAATATCTCATATGTCGCTTTGGTATCGGCCATAGCGCTATGCGCATTCTCAAGATCCTGCATCAGGTAGAATTTATAGGCAGCCGCCAATGTCCTTTTCTCCATTCGATGGAAAATTATCTGAACATCAATAAACTTATGCTTTTTAAGATCCAGATCAATATCTACGCGCAGAAACTCCTCAGTAAGCAAAGGAATATCGAACCGGGTTGAATTAAAGCCGGCAAGATCGCATCCTTCAATAAATTTGGCGTAAATTTTTGCAACCTCTTTAAATAACGGGGCATCTTTTACATCTTCATCGTAAATACCATGAATAGCTGATGTTTGCGCAGGAATAGGAATTCCGGGATTAATCCGTTGTAATTTCTCTTCTTCACGGCCGTCGGGATAAATTTTCAAAAGAGCAATCTCCACAATCCGATCAGTAACCACATTGATACCGGTAGTTTCGAGGTCGAGAAATACAAGTGGATTTCTAAGGTTTAGCTTCACAGTTTAATAATATTTTAAGCTAAAAAACCCGGCAGTCAGAGCAGCCAGGCTTTTTATAAATATAAATTCAAAAATTATGCATTAATCATCATTGGCATTAACAGCATCAGAACATCCTCATAATCAAGTTCTTTTTCTGCTGGAAGCAAGAGTCCTGCCCTCGATGGATCGGAAAGCTTCATCTTAACATCACCGGATGAAAGATTGGAAAGAATCTCTATCAGGAAGGTTGATTTGAAACCAATCTCCATTGGCTGACCTTCATATTCGCATTTAATCGTTTCAACAGCAGAGATAGCGAAGTCAATATCCTGAGCAGAAACAATCAATTCTGTCGGGGTTAATTTCAAACGGACAAGATTGCTGGCCTGATTGGCAAAAACGGAAACCCGTTTAAGCGTGGTATAGAATTCTACTCTGTCGATAACAAGTTCGTTAGGATTATTGAGTGGAATAACAGAATTATAAGCAGGATATTTTCCTTCAACAAGCCGGCAAACCATCTTAAAACCGCTGAGGGTGAAAAAGGCATTTTTTTCGTCAAATTCGAGTTGTACATCCAGATCCTCGCGCGGAAGGAGATTTTTAAGCAACGAAGCAGGCTTTTTAGGAAGAATAAATGCAGCTGCGTCGCTGTATTTTGCATCGCTACGTTTATACCTGACCAATTTGTGTGCATCAGAAGCGACAAAAGTAACCTCGTCAGGTGATAGTTCAATGAATATACCATTCATAACAGGCCGCAATTCATCATCGGCTGTTGCAAAAAGGGTTTTGTTAATCCCTGAAAGCAAAAGATCGTGAGGAAGACTGATTGAATGATGGTTCTCGCCCAGCTTTGGTAAAACGGGAAAATCTTCGCCATTATGACCTACAATTGAGAACTTGCCATTAGCCGAAAGGATCTCCACTGCCAGAGACTCAGGATCAATATTAAAAGTAAGAGGTTGTTCAGGAAACTCCTTAAGTGTGTCAAGCATTATCTTTGCCTGAATAGCGATCAACCCATCCTCTGTTGAATTTTCAAGTTCAATTTTTGTGATCAGTGTGGTTTCCAAATCAGAAGCCGTAATCAACAATGTTTTTCCTTCGAGCTTTAAAAGGAAATTATCAAGAATTGGTAAGGTGTTCTTGCTGCTTATCACCCTGCTGATTGCATTCAAATGCTTCAGCAATTCGGTACTTGAAACGACAAATCTCATCGGTATATATACTTAAATTAGTTTACGAATTTACAATTATTCAATCATAATCCTATTTCAAAAATCAATTATTTTAAAAACATACAATCGAAGTAGGCATCACTTTCCTGATTACATGTATAAATCTACAAATCAATATATTAACTGGAATAATGTCGTCGCCGGAGTATCCAAAACAGGAAGCCGCCCAGCAGAATAATAAATACAGGAAGCACTACATTGATCAATTGCCAATAGATTTTATCCTCTCTCAGTTTTACTTTGTCAATCAAACGCATTTGCATCGTGCGCGACCTCAGCTCCATGAGTCCGGAATCATCGCAAAGATAGTGAACTGCATTGATTAAAAACGCTTTATTCCCAAATGTAATATTCGAATATTTATCGAACCCAAGGGGCTGCGGGTTGTATTTACCCCCGGAAAAGCTGATTTTATTCGCGATTAATCCTCCATCAGAAATAAAAATCATTTTCGTAAATTTACTCTCATTAATTGCAGAACTTCCCGAAATACTTCCAAATTCTTTTACCATTCTATTCTTAAATACCGAAGTAAATGTTCCTTCAATTAAAACACCTGCCGGAATAAACTGCCTGCTAAAAAGATTCCGTGCCGGTGGAGCATCAATCATCGACAAATTGACAATCATTGGACTTTGATTGGATCTGGCATAAGGCGAAGTGCTAAGAATAACGGTACTTTTCGTTAATTGAGACTCCCCAACCAGATCAATAGAGCTTGCAAATTCCGACAACACCCGATTCAAATTCTTGCCAATCGGATGATTTTGCGAAGGAGCCAGTAATGGAGAGAAATACCACGCAGCCATTGCATATTTTGGCGGCTGACCTATTAACGCAGTATTCACTTTAATTTGCTGACATTCGACATCCTGAATCAGATCGGTATTCATTCTGATCCCATAGTGAAAAAATTGATCGTTGAGGTTAAGATCCCGGGGGAAAGCCATTGTCGACATTCCGTTAGATAAACTGTCAAGACTCACACGTACAGGATCTATCATCCACAAAATCCGCCCCCCCCGCATCAAATATTGATCGATTGCAAATTTATCCTTTTCGGGGAAAGGTTTTGTTGGATTTGCAATAACCAATGTTTTAAAACTGTCAGGGGAAGAAAAAAGATTTGCCGTTGTAATCCGGCGAATATCGAAGTTTTCCGAAAGGGCGTGGGAAATATCCTGAACCTGAACCTCCTCAAGTTCACCGTGACCGGTCAAAAAGCCAATACTTTCCTTACTTTCCTGAAATAATAATTTTAACCCGCGAGCCAACTCGTATTCAAGCAATTCCACAGAGCGGATCAGATTCTCCTCATCACGGAGAAATGGATCGTTACTGAGCAAATTAATTGCCAGTTCATGATCAGCCGTACGAAGAATTAAAGTCGGAAAAATAGTTTTTGTCGAAACTCCGCGTTCAGTATTTATCCGCAGATTTACCGGAGCAATTTCATGATTTTGAAACGATTCGAAATATTTTTTCTTGTCGGGAGCATCATACGGATCGGTGATTTTAATGGTGACCGGCTGATTGCAATAGATCTTTATATCGCGCAATTTCTCAAGAACAGCAGATTGTAATTTCATAAATCCGGGAGGAAGATCTCCTGCCAATAACAGGTCTGCCTCAACCGGAGCCTCCACCTTTTTTAATAACTGATGTGTTTGAGGAGAAAGGGTAAACCTTTTTTCCGAAGTTAAATCGATTCGGAAAAAATTATTTTCTGAAATAAATGCTGCTAATGATATGATAATAAAATACGCAAATAAATGATTGATTGATCTTTTAACCGGTCTTCGTTTCCATTCGAGTACAATACGGGTTAACAGCATAAAAAATACAGCCATTAACAAAAAATAGAGCAAATCCCGGCTGTCGATCACTCCTCTGCTCATTGATTCATAATGAGCGGAAATTCCGAGTGAGATAATCTGAGAGGAGATAACTGAAGGAAAGGGCAATTGAGCTATAAATTCAAAGCCTGAATACCAGAAGAAGCTGAAGAAAACTGCTAAAATGAACGAAATAATCTGATTATCAGTAATTGAAGAAGTTAATAATCCTATGGTCAGGTAGATGACAGCTAAAAATAATAGTCCTGCATAGCTTCCCCATGTTGCCCCAATATCGATGTCTCCAACAGGATTCCCTAATGAATAAACAGAGATAAAATAAAGTAGAGTAGGGATTAAAGTGAGCGAAACAACTGCTAAAGCAGCGAGGAACTTGGTAATTATCAGCTGAAATTCTGTGACAGGACGCGAGAGCAGCAGTTCCATTGTGCCGCTTCGTTTTTCATCGGCGAACATTCGCATCGTAACCGCCGGGATAAGAAACAGATAAATCCAGGGAGCAATTTCGAAAAGACTATCCAGCGTAGCATATCCGCCATCCGGAATATTATAATTTCCGGGAAAAACCCATAAAAACAGTCCTGTCAGCAGTAAAAAGACAACGGACACCATGGTTCCCATAATTGAACCAAAGAACTGGGTAATTTCCTTTCTGAATAAACTATACATATCAATAATTATTCACTTTTCAATAATCGGATCATCATCGTTGCAGCTCTCTCGGCACATCCGGGTCCGCCCAAGACAGCTAATACCTCTGCATATCCGGCCAGCATTGACTTGCGGTAGCCGGCATCCGAAAGAATAAGACGTAATTCTTTACCGACAGTTTCGGGTGTACAATATTGCTGAAAAAGTTCTTTCACAATTTCACGTCCACCGATAAGGTTGACCAGCGAAATAAAGGGAATTTTGATCAGTTGATCTTTTACCCAGGTTCCAAATCTGCCGGCTTCAATTCTGTAACAAACCACTTGGGGAACATTAATAAATGCAGTCTCGAGGGTGGCCGTGCCTGATGCTACAAGGGCGGCGGTGGATTGTTGCAGCAGTTCATAGGTCTGCCCAAACACGACCGGGATAGTGGATGCTCCTAAAACCTGATCATACAAATGTTGCGACTGCGATGGCGCTCCTGCAACAACAAACTGATATTCTGCAAATTGACCGGAAACTTCTGCAAGGACAGGCAGAATTCTTTTAATCTCCTGACGGCGGCTTCCGGCAAGCAAAGCAATTACAGGCTTATTTGGAAGTCTGTTTTTACGGATAAATTCATCAAATGTTTCCTGCTGATTTGGCCGATGGGTTAATTCATCGATGGTAGGATTGCCAACAAACCTTACCTTATAGTCATATTTACTGTAAAACTCAGATTCGAAGGGAAAAATGGTGAACATCTCGTCAACAAATTTTTTCACTTTATGGACTCTCTTCGTTTTCCAGGCCCATATTTTGGGTGAAATATAGTAGAATACCTTAATTCCGTTTGCCTTTGCAAATTCTGCCATCCGAAGATTAAATCCGGGATAATCGACCAGAATTAAAACATCGGGTTTAAATTCAAGCAATTTTTGTTCTGCCAGATTAAAGTTACGCTTGATTTTTCCGAGATTTAAAAGGACTGGAAAGAGGCCCATAAACGCCATTTCACGGTAATGTTTCAGTAATGTACCTCCTTCACTGGCCATTAGCTCACCACCAAAGAAAGAAAAACGAGCATTAATATCTCCCTTCTTCAATTCCCGCATCAAATGTGAAGCATGCAGATCGCCCGAAGCTTCTCCCGCAATAATGAAGTATTTCATCCAATAAATTTAAGAATGAAAATGACAATTCCCAATAAAATTGTTGCGGTTAAGACTCCCCGGCCGGCACTGTAACGGTTGCTGTTGATAAACAGCATAAAAGGAGCCAGATTAGGCAATACCGTTAAGCTTAGAACATTGACTAATTTCTTTGATTCAATAAGAAAATGCACATAGTCGGTAAAAGTAAATTTCCCGAACCTAAAAATATAGTACAGGACAAAGGAGATAACAGGAAGAATAAATCCGACAATTATTCCATATCCTATTTTATTGAAAAACAATGATTTATCGTCGATATTCATAGGTTCAGAATTTCCATTTTTGCATCATTGGAAATGATGAATAGGCGGTAAGATCAGTGCTTACAGGAACAACAGAAGCAAAACCGTTGAGCAAAGCAAAATCATCTGTGTCGCGGGCTTCAGCCTCAGCATTATTAAAATATCCTTTGAGCCAGTAATAACCCCGGCCATGAGGATCAGTTCTTTTCTCAAACTCTTCGACCCATTTTCCCCTGGTTTGGCGACAAAAATTAATTCCTTTAACTTCCCCTTTAGGGATATTTACATTCAGACAGATTCCTTCAGCTAGCCCATGTTCAGCAACTGTTTGAAAAACCCGGGCTACAACGATCTTTGAGCGTGAAAAATCGGCTTCCGGACTATAATCGTTCAACGAAAATCCGATTGAAGGTACACCATGAATACACCCTTCGAGAGCAGCACCCATTGTTCCGGAGTATAATATCGAAACGGAAGTATTTGCTCCATGATTAATTCCTGATATAATAAAATCAGGTAATTTATCCAATAACTGATTACACGCCAACTTAATGCAGTCAGCCGGTGTTCCCGTGCATGAATAGATCAACAGGCCTTCTTCCTCCTGCAGGCGGGTGATCCTGAGCGGGTGATCTACCGTTATCGCATGCGACATTCCGGATCGCGGACTATCAGGAGCTACCACGACAATATTTCCAAAAAGGCGCATCACCTCAATCAGTTCATTTAAACCTAATGCATAAACGCCATCGTCGTTTGTAATTAAGATTAAAGGTCTCTCGTCCATTGCTTATTTTGATGATTAACAGTTTGTCAAAGATAATGGAATCGACAGGAAGTAAAATTATATTCTGCAAAAAATGTACATATTCCTCATTTTGATCTGTTATTTATCAGATTAAAATTCATCAATTTCATCTTCATCACTGTGAATAATCCATTCTGTTTATGCGCTTCCCTTCAGGTTTTTTCTAATTGCGTATCCTCAGTCCCTATTGATTTTACTGAAAAATCTTACCTTTGTTTTAAAATTTGGCAGCATTGAAAAAGACAATTATTCTTCTTGGTACTATCTGGCCTTTCCGAAGCGGAGGTATTGCAACATTTAACGAACGGCTTACAAGAGCGCTTCTGGACGGTGGAGACGAGGTAATTAATTACACATTTTCGTTGCAATATCCCTCTTTTCTATTTCCAGGCAAGACCCAATTTTCGGATCAGCCTTCACCTGAAGGCTTGGATATCAGGATAAAAGTTAACTCTATCAACCCTTTTAACTGGTTTTCTGTAGGAAAAGAGATTATGCGACAGAAACCTGATCTGCTCTTAGTGCGCTACTGGACACCATTTATGGCGCCGTGTCTGGGTACAATCGCAAGAGTCGTCCGCCGTAATCACCACACCAAAACCATCGCAATTGTTGACAATGTGATACCTCACGAGAAACACTTCTTTGATAAAATACTAACCCGCTATTTCACAAATAGTTGCAGCGGATTTATCGCGATGTCAAGGGTTGTATTGAACGACCTGAAGCAATTCAGGCCGATGGCGCCAATGATTTATACCCATCATCCACTTTACGATATTTTCGGAAAAATAGTGTCCCGGGAGCAGGCACTTTCACGGCTGAATTTAGACCCCAATTATCGTTATCTGCTCTTCTTTGGATTTATCCGTGATTACAAGGGACTCGATTGGCTGCTTCAGGCTTTTGGGGATGAAAAACTCCGCCGGTTTCCGGTTAAACTAATCATTGCAGGAGAATTCTATACTTCATCAGAGAAGTATTTGCAAATTATCCGCGATAAAAATCTCACTGATCATGTGATCCTTAAAACTGATTTCATTGCGGATCAAGAAGTTGCCAATTACTTTGGCGCTGCTGATATGGTGGTACAACCCTATAAATCGGCAACACAAAGCGGTGTTACACAAATTGCATTCCATTACAACAAACCAATGCTAGTGACCGATGTAGGAGGATTAGGCGAAATTATCCCTCACGGGAAAGTAGGTTATGTTGTAAATCCTGGTCCTGAGGCCATTACCGAAGCCATATTCGATTTTTACGCTAACAATCGGAATGACTTTTTTACCGGAAATGTCATTTCCGAAAAGGAAAAATTCTCATGGGGAACGATGGTTGAAACCATCGAGATAGTATTGGATAAAATAAAGAATAAGAAAGATTAACACACATTGTTGTGCCTTATCATGGAGATTAAACGCTATTTTTGCATTGCGATCAGGAATAGAAAGGATTGAGTATTTAATCTTTGATGAGAGCAACAGCACATTTAATAAAGGATAGATTTGCAGACTGAAATTGAAAAAAGAGAAATTGAAGATGCTTTTGAGGACCTCCTAAAGTCGTTCGTAAGGCCTCTGACGTCTGATAACGAGCAACTTATCAGAAAGGCATTTCAATTTGCGAATACTGCTCATATGGGTATCAGGCGCAAATCAGGTGAACCGTATATTATTCATCCTATTGCTGTTGCGAAAATAGTTGTAAGCGAAATAGGCCTTGGAACAAAATCGGTACTTGCTGCAATTCTACATGATGTTGTTGAAGATACAGAATACACTTTAGAGGATATTGAGAATATGTTTGGTGAGAAAGTCGCTTCTCTTGTTGACGGATTAACCAAACTTTCCGGTACTTTCGACTCTAATCAGGCCTCTAATTTCAGAAAAATGCTGCTCACCCTTTCTGACGATGTGAGAGTAATCCTGATTAAACTTGCCGACCGGTTGCACAACATGCGAACGCTGGATTCAATGCCCTACCAAAAGCAGCTTAAGATCACCTCAGAAACACTCTATATACTTGCACCCCTTGCGCATCGTCTTGGCCTTTATGCCATCAAATCAGAACTTGAAGATCTGAGTCTGAAATATAAAAATCCTGAAATCTATCAACAAATCGAATTAAAGCTCCGAAGCGAACAGGAGCGGATCAATTACCTTGTCTTCGATTTTGCCAAACCTATTCAGGAGAAGCTTCATGCCGAGAATTTTGATTTCTCAATCAGCGGACGTCCTAAATCGATTTATTCGATCTGGAATAAAATGCAGACCAAAAATGTGACGTTTGATGAGATTTATGATCTTTTGGCAATCAGGATTGTCTTTAAACCAAAAGAAGGAATTTCAGAGAAAAGACAAAGTTTCGACATTCTTTCATTAATCACAGATATTTATACTCCGAAACCGGATCGGATTCGCGACTGGATTACCATTCCCAAAGCAAACGGCTACGAGGCCTTGCATGTAACGGTGATGGGACCTGAAGGCCAGTGGGTTGAAGTTCAAATTCGCACAGAACGCATGGATGAGATTGCGGAACGCGGATTTGCTGCGCATTACCGTTATAAAGAAGAAGGAGCTGCGGAAAACGAGCTTGACAAATGGCTGATGAAAATTCGGGAATTACTAGGAAATCCCGAATCGGATGCACTTGATTTTCTGGATGAATTTAAATTAAATCTCTATTCGCAAGAAATTGTCATTTTCACGCCCAAAGGTGAGATGAAAATGCTGCCCAAAGGAGCTACTGTACTTGACTGCGCTTATGATATACACTCCGAATTGGGAAACCATTGCATCGGAGCCAAAGTAAATCATATTCTTGTACCGATGAGCCATGTTCTAAAAAGTGGCGATCAGGTTGAAATCCTGACCTCAGATAAGCAAATGCCTAAACCTTCATGGATCGACAGTGCAATTACTGCCAGGGCTAAATCTAAAATAAAGGACTCCTTCAAGCAGGAACAGAAAAAACACATCGAAGACGGGCGCAATCAGCTGAACGGACAATTGGAAAAATTGAATGTGAAACCGGCTTCCAATACCCTCAAAAAGCTTATAAATCATTACGGACTTCACACCAAAGAACAGCTATACGCAGAAATCGGAATGGGACTCGTGAACCTCGATAATCTCGAAGCTACACTTATGGAACGGTCGGTTAACAAATTCATCAAATTTTGGAAGCTGTCATTTTCCTTTGGAGCTGATAAAAAAGCCATCAACCAGATAATTGACAAAAAAAAGCCTTTTTTACTGAGTGATGACCAGAAAAAAGCCAACTTTCATCTTGCCTCTTGCTGCAATCCCATTCCTGGTGATGACGTGGTAGGATTTGTTTTGGATGACGGTCAAATTATGATTCATAACAGATCCTGTCCCGAAGCAGTAAAATTAATGTCAAGCCATGGTGACGACATTATTGAAGCAACCTGGACCAAATCAAAGATGCTTTATTACCTTACTCATCTATATATCAGAGGATTTGATCATCAGGGAATTGCAAATAAAATTACAAATGTGATCTCCAACGAGTATGGAATCAATATGAGGTCGATTAATCTTGATGCCCATGATGGCATTTTTGAAGGAAATCTTTACCTGTATATCCAAAATACAGAACTATTAGAGACTTTGATAACCAAGATTTTAAACATCAAAGGCGTTGATACGGTGCATCGCAAAGAAATTTAAAATTCTCTGTTTTTTATTTTGCTTCTGAAATGTTTATTTTTTAAAATAATTTTTAATTTTACACTCTATTTTAACTTAGATTAAATATGAATAGTCTACAAATCAATAGAGATACTGTAAAGGCTATTTTCACCGAATACCTTGAGAGGAAGGGCCACAGAAAGACTCCTGAGCGTTTCGCTATTCTTGATGAAATATATTCGCGTGATGGTCACTTTGACATCGAAACGCTCTATATCTCTATGAAAAACAAAAACTACAGGGTAAGTCGTGCAACATTATACAATACAATTGAACTTCTGCTTGATAGTAAATTGGTCGTAAAACATCAATTTGGAAAGAATATTGCTCAGTTTGAAAAGACGCTTGCTGCAACACCTCATGATCACTTCATTGATATACGTAACGGACATGTCAAAGAATTTCAGGATTCCCGTATTCTGAAAATCATTCAGGATACCTGTGCCAAAAATAATTTCAGACTTTCCCATCACTCTCTGTATCTGTATGGAGAGATGGATGAGCCAACCTAAAAAACTGAAGCAGAAGTTAACGTAAACTCTTTTAAGGGCTGTTTTTTTATATAAAACCGGCTCTTTGTCCACTCCAAACAATTTAATTGCTTAACCTCCAACCACGAGGTTTTATTATTCCTTTTTCAGAAAATAATCTTTACCTTTGGTCGGTTTTTTGCCTGCCAATGGAAGAAATCTGTTTAAAAATAAAAAATCAATATACTCATGAAAGTAGATGTACTGCTTGGTCTTCAATGGGGAGACGAAGGAAAAGGAAAAGTTGTGGATGTGTTAACTCCTCATTACGATGTAATTACACGCTTCCAAGGGGGTCCTAATGCCGGTCACACCCTGGAATTCAATAATATCAAACATGTTCTGCATACCATCCCTTCCGGGATATTCAGAGCTGATAAGATCAATGTAATTGGAAATGGAGTAGTAATCGACCCTTCCATCTTTAAAAAAGAGATCGATTCATTGCTCAAATTAGGCTTCGATTTAAAAAAGACGCTCTATATTTCGAAAAAGGCGCACCTGATTTTACCTACCCACCGGCTGTTGGATGCTGCGTCGGAAGCAGCTAAAGGAGACTCCAAAATTGGTTCAACACTCAAAGGAATCGGCCCGGCCTACCGTGATAAAGTTGGGCGGGATGGCCTCAGAGTTGGCGATATCCTTAATGATTTTGAAGAAAAATATAAGATGCGGGTGAAACAGCATACTGATCTGCTCAGTAATTATTATCATTTTGATTACGAATCAGCTCTTAACGATTACGAAAAAGCATGGTTTGAAGGAATTGAAACCATTCGTCAGTTTCAATTAATCGACAGTGAAACATTTATCAACAAACAAATTGAATCCGGGAAATCGGTCATTGCAGAGGGGGCGCAGGGAACGATGCTCGATATCGATTTTGGCTCCTACCCTTTCGTGACCTCTTCAAATACCATCACCGCCGGCGCCTGCACAGGCCTGGGAATTGCTCCAAACAAAATCGGAAAAGTGTACGGGATTTTCAAAGCGTATTGCACGCGTGTTGGAAGTGGTCCTTTCCCTACTGAACTGAACGATGCAACCGGTCAAAAACTGCGGGATATTGGCCGCGAATATGGCTCAACAACCGGTCGTCCCCGCCGTTGTGGCTGGCTTGATCTGGTTGCATTGAAATATGCTATCATGATTGACGGAGTAACTGAATTGATTATGATGAAAGCCGATGTACTCGATGATTTTGACACTATCGAAGTATGTACAAAATATAACATCGACGGAGAACTTACAGAAGATTTCCCTTACGAACTTGATGAGAGAGTAGTGCCTGTATACGAAAGCCTTGCAGGTTGGAAAAAACCGCTCACAGGCGTTACAAGCGAGAATAACTTCCCTAAGGAGCTAAGCGAATATATTAAATTCCTTGAAGCGAATCTTCATGTTCCGATAAGTATTGTCTCCGTTGGCCCTGACAGGTCGCAAACCATCGTGCGATAGTCTTGGGAAACAGATTGATTATGGAATAAATGAGAAGGTAAGAAATGTCTTTTCAGGGCAATTTACTTCCCTTCCAATTCAACTGCATTCAGACCAGAAATACAACTCTGGTTTTACACCATAAATCCCGGAACTTCACCGGGATTTATTATTTGTTTATAATTAAGTACCTTTAAGGTAAATTTCCGGTATCAAAATTATTAAAAAACGTGCAATGACAACAACTTCAACCTCAGAGACGTTGGGACTTTATACTGATTTCTATGAGTTGTCGATGGCTCAGGGTTATTTTTTAGCAGGGAAAAAAGACGAACAAACCGTCTTCGATTATTTTTACAGAACTAATCCTTTCGAAGGCGGGTTTCTTGTTTTTGCCGGACTGGGTGATTTTCTGCGTTCGTTATCTGACTTTCGCTATTCAGATGAAAATATTCAATACCTGAAAAACCAAGGATTCCTGCCCGAATTTCTGGATTACCTGAAAAAATTTAGTTTCAACGGAACGATTTTTTCTGTTAAAGAAGGGGAACTGGTTTTCCCAAATGAACCCATTCTCCGTGTTGAGGGAAATATTATTGAGGCCCAGCTGATTGAAACAATGCTTCTGAATATCCTCAATTTCCAGTCATTGATCGCGACCAAAGCTTTCCGCATAAAATTAGTGTGTGGCGATAAGGCTTTTATCGACTTCGGACTTCGTCGTTCACATGGTGCGGGAGGTATCATGGCCAGCCGAGCGGCAATTATTGGCGGAGCAGTATCTACATCAAATGTTCAAGCCGGATTTTTATACGATATTCCTGTTTCGGGAACAATGGCGCACAGCTGGGTACAAAGTTTCGATGACGAACTCACCGCTTTTAGGGAATATGCCAGGTTTAATCCTCACCATACAATATTACTTGTAGATACTTACGATACCTTGCGAAGTGGCATTCCCAACTCGATTATTGTTGCTAAGGAGATGGAAAACCGGGGAAATAAGCTGGTCGGAATAAGGCTCGACAGCGGCGATTTAGCTTATTTGAGCAAAAAAACCCGTAAAATGCTGGATGCTGCTGGCTTTGAATACGTAAAAATTTACGCTTCGAATCAGCTGAATGAATATGTTGTAAACAGTCTTAACGAGCAGCACGCTCCTATCGATGGCTTTGGTGTCGGGACAGAACTGGTTACCGGCAAGCCCGATGCTGCACTCGACGGTGTTTACAAGCTTGCACAATGCAACAGCCTGCCCCGGATGAAAATCTCCGAAAATATCGAAAAAATGACCTTTCCGGGAAGAAAATCACTTTACCGGTATTACGACAGCGAAGGAAATTTCTTCCGTGATGGAATTCTGCTCGGGGATGAAGATCCAAACGCCTGCGATTATGTTTTAAATCCAGTACATCCGGATAAGTTCACATCAGTAACCGGACTGACAAAAGAAATGCTTCACAGTAAGGTATTCGAAAACAATTCAATTACCAATCCACTTCCCTCACCCCAAAAGTGTCACGAATATTTAATGTTACGTGCGGCATTGTTACCAACTGAACATACCCGTTTTATCATGCCGCATATCTATAAAGTAGGAATTTCACAGGCGTTATTCACTATGAGAGAGCAGCTTAGAAAACAAATCAACAACAGATCAATCTGAAAAATATTCTGAAGATCCTGTCCGTTTCTTTAATTGCAAATTCATTGTATAGCCTAAAACAATAGTTTACAACTGAAATTGAGTTTGTGTACCGATTATTTTGAACTATTTTTCGGGCTGCGGAACCATGTAAAGCTTATCAAGATTGTATCCGCGTTTTCGGGCTTTTTCCAATAACATATTGTAAACATCAGCATCCATTTGAGGAGTACGGCTTAAAATCCAAAAGTATTTGTCTGACGAACTGCCGATCATCGCATATTGGTAATTCACTGAATCCAGCTCCAGAACAAAGTAATCGGCATAAAAAATCCAAAAAAATGCAACTTTCAACCTACCCGGCTCCGACAAATCGGGAATTTTGGCCTTTCCAACTGCCTTGGACCTTACCCCGTCGAGGGTATTTTTAAATCCTTCGTTCAGCACTTCAATTTTACCATTTTCTTTCAGCGAATAGGTCGCGGTTACTCCCACCAGATTTTTCTCAAAAGAATGCGGAAAACGGGCAATTTCATACCATTTTCCAAGATAGCGATTCAGGTCTAGCTCTTTAACTGTTGACTGATCAATCATTTGGCTATTAGATTTTGTACAGTTAAATACAAATAATATGCAAAACAGGAGTAGAAAAGGAAATGTACGCATAACGGTTATTGATTTTCATGTTCTTCAAAATTATCCAATAAAAATGAATTAAATGTAATTAACCGGTGTTTTTGTTGAAAACTGGAGTTAAATCTAATCCCAGCTTTCACAATTTTCTCTTAAATCATAGTATATTTGATCGGTTGCAATTAATTAGAAACTTAGGAAAGAATTAACGGTTATTTCAAATAAAAATGGGAAAAAGTATAAAAGGAACCGTTACTGAGCAAAATTTGCTCCGGGCATTTGCCGGTGAATGCCAGGCGAAAAACCGATATGAGTTCTTTGCCGAAAAAGCCAAAACAGAAGGATACGAACAGATTGCCGCAATTTTTGAGAAAACCGCTTTGCAGGAACAGTCGCATGCCAAGCAATTTTTCAAATTTATGGAAGGGGGTGATATTGAGATTAAAACAATATCCACTTCCGGAATCTCAGATCAAACAATTGACAATCTGAATATTGCAATCAGTGAAGAAAATACTGAATGGTCCGGACTCTATCCCCAATTTTCAGAAATGGCCAAAGCTGAAGGATTTCCGGCAATTGCAGCCATATTTAAGTTGATCGCCAAAATAGAAGCTGAACACGAAAAGAGGTTCAGAAAGATGCTTAAAAGACTTGAAGAAGGCGCGCTCTTCCGGCGCGAACAAACGGTAAGATGGGAATGCCGCAAATGCGGCTACGTTCACGAAGGAGAACAGCCTCCGCAAATTTGCCCGGCATGCCAGCACCCTATCGGCTATTTTGAAGAGATGGAAGAGAATTAGGAATTGTGAATTAGGAATTATGAACCAGGTCCGTCTGAAGGAAGGAATTAGTTCATATGCATGATTGTTAATCAAGCTGATAACAAATAAGCTGCTGCAGATATCTGAGATACAATTTCCCGTTAGCGACGACTGGAACTGTCCATGCAGGGTTCTGCACATCCCCGATCGCTTTCCTTATCTCTCCAAGCTTTTTAAATCCGGAAGGATCAGGCTGGATCAAAAACAGGTTGCCTTTTATATCCTGACAAATCAGATACCCATCCACAAACGTGGTCGTTCCCTGTCCGATTACCCCGGTATGCCACATTTCTTTACCGGTTAACAATTCAATGCATTTAAACTGACCATTATTTCGGGCACTTTCACCTGAATAGCCATAAATATAACCATTAATCAGGATTGGATCGGAATGTTGCGCCTCCATCGCGTTATTTTTCCACATAACAGAATAGCCGCTTTCAGAAACTTTCAATGCTTCACAACCCATTTTATATCCTGAAGTATGATAAACAATGTCATTATAAACTATTGGAGTAGTTGCATTTACTCCATATGAAGTCACCCATGGAACAGTCCATAACACGCTCCCATCGGAAGGATTAAGGCATGAAAGTCCCTTGCCATGATAGATCAGGAGCCTTGTTTCATTTCCGATTTTCATGGTAATTGCAGCTGCATAACCAACATCACCCTCCATCGATTTCCAAAGAAGTTCACCTGTTACCTTGTCGTAGGCAATGACAAGCGCACTTCCGCCTCCCTGTATAATTACCTTGTTATCCACCACCAGCGGTGTAGTTGAAAAACCCCATGAAGGTTCAGCGCCACCGATATCCTTTACATTTTTTAGCCAAAGAAGCTTGCCGTCCAACAATTGCCAGCAAACCAAATCACCACTCCGGCCGAAAGTATAAACCCGGTTGTCATCAATGAACGGGGTGGCTCGCGATCCGGGACCATGACTGGTTTCCGCTTTGGCCTCATAAGAGCCAGACCATATCAGCGCTCCGGTTTCTGCATTGATGCAAAAAACCAAGTCATGGTCTGCATCTCTCCCTGGAACAATTAGGCGATTACCCTGAACAACAGGAGATGACCATGAAGCAGTTGACTTATCCTGGCATAAAAAGTTAATATGCCAAAGTTCTTTGAGACCATTTGACCAATCTGTTTTAATCCCCTTGACGGAACTTTTTCCCTCAAAGTTTTCACCTCTCCAATTAGGCCAGTCAGCGACTCCGGTTGTAATTGGGGGCACTACAGCCATTTTTGCCGGGATATTTTCGAGCTTCCCGGTTAAGGGCTCGCTGCCCATAATCACCGTATAAATTTTAACTCCGTAATAGACTCCTATTATCACTACAACAGCAATAATTATCAGGGCAACTTTAACATATCTTTTCATAGGGTTTTGATTTAGTTTCAGGATTTATTATTTAGGCCTATATCAATTGACTATCAGTCTACTAAATCATTATTACGTTCATTTTTAATGCAAACTATTATGAGTATTTTATTAAGCGAAAGTAATCTTTTTATACCTTTTTAAAAGCAGTCCGGTAAGATTCAGTGATTAAAAAAATTAGTCTTAACCAGGATTAAAAGGATTAAGCAGATTTCACGGATTTTTCAAACATTTCACCCAGAAATCTGAGTAATCTGATTAATCTGTTACAATCATAGTTCAGACGTTTTTCTGTTACAATCATAGTTCAGACGTTTTTCTGCTGCAATCATAGTTCAGACGTTTTTCTGCTGCAATCATAGTTCAGACGTTTTCCTTTAAGCCAAATTCAGATATTCCTATTTGCCG
>CAYHDA010000048.1:0-19009 GCA_964355145.1 uncultured Mariniphaga sp. | reverse complement strand
AAACCTCGGAAAATCAGAAGTCCAGGACTCAAAAGTCTGGAATCAGTTTAAGCAAAATCGCGAAATAATCGCCCGGCGTCTCGACCAATCGAGGATACCAAACACCACTATTGGATATGTACCTGGTACTTTCGACCCGAAGACCGGTTTCCCGGCCGGATATGGCCCATCGTCTCAGCAAGTTTTGATTCCCGCGTTCCTCGCTGCTTATTCGGGGAAAAGCGCCGAAACAATTCCGCTCACACCCTTTCCATCGGCAAAATTTATGATGCCAAATTGGCGTATACAATATTCAGGTGTGGTTAATAAAATTGCAGGTCTTAAGGATATAATGAAATCAATGAGCATCACTCACGACTACCGCTCGACCTACAGCGTGGGTTCCTACATCTCAAACCTTAATTATACTGCCGAAAATGACGGCTATAGTTACATTTACGATGCACAGAATAATTTCTTGTCAAATTATGATATTGCAACCATTAATATTAATGAAACCTTTAATCCGCTTTTTGATGTTGACATCACTTGGCTTAACAATGTTACCTCTCGTTTCGAATATCGTAAATCAAGAAATATAATGCTTAGCCTGACCAACAACCAGGCCATGGAACTATTTAATAATGAGGCTTCCATGGGACTTGGATATCGTTTCGAAAATATGAAGTTGTTTGTTAAAACAAAAAGCTCACAAAAGGCTTTAAATAACGATTTAAATGTCAGGGCCGATCTGACCTATGGGAAGAATAAAACCGTACTTCGGAAACTTATTGAAGAAAATAATCAGACTACTGCCGGTCAGGAATCATTTTCAATTAAATTCTCAGCTGATTATAATCTTAGTGAAGTTTTTATTGTCAGACTATTTTATGACAGAATTTTGAATAGTCCCTTTATTTCAAATTCTTACAGAACAACCAATTCTAATTTTGGTGTGAGCTTCAGATTTACGCTCATGCAGTGATTAAATTATCATATAACACAGATAATCAAACAGAAAGACAATCAGCCCGTCCGCTGAAATTGAACATTATTCATTGAAAATTACTTAAAAACACATGCTGCTGCATAATCTAAAGAAAGGTGCGATAGAGGCCGGGTGCGACGAAGCCGGCCGTGGATGTCTGGCAGGACCAGTATTTGCAGCGGCTGTAATTCTACCCGAAGATTTCAGTTCCGAAATATTGAATGATTCAAAGAAGCTGACCGAGAAACAACGTTATGAATTAAGGCCGGTTATCGAAAATGCAGCTATCGGGTGGGCAGTAGCCATGGTTGACAATCATGAAATCGATGAAGTAAATATCCTGAATGCTTCAATTTATTCCATGCATCGTGCATTAGATAAGCTTTTAGCTCGCCCTGATCATATTATTGTTGATGGAAATAGATTCAAATCATACCAAAATATTCCATATACTACTGTAGTAAAGGGCGATGAAAAATACCTGTCAATTGCTGCGGCATCGGTTCTTGCCAAAACCTATCGGGATGATTACATGCTAATACTGCATGAAAAGCATCCAGGTTACGGATGGGACCAAAATAAAGGATATCCTACACTATTTCATCGTAAGGCACTTCTGAAATACGGAACTACTTTCTTTCATCGAGTAAGTTTTAAATCCAAACAATTATTTTAATTACTTTTGGTATAATATTCTTAACCGTCTAATCTATGGGAATTCTTCAGACTAAACTATCGGGTTACGATTTACCTCAAAAGCTCATTACTGCCGGCCTTTATCCGTATTTTCGGATTATTGAATCTGATCAGGACACTGAGGTATTGATAAACGGCAAAAAAGTACTGATGTTTGGTTCAAACAGCTATCTTGGACTCACCTGCCATCCAAAAGTGAAAGAGGCATCCAAAAAAGCGATTGATAAATATGGAACGGGTTGTGCCGGATCAAGATTTCTTAACGGCACATTGGATATCCATATTGCACTGGAAGAAAAACTGGCAAAATTGGTCAATAAAAAGGCTGCGTTATGTTACAGCACGGGTTTCCAGGTTAATCAGGGGGTAATTTCATGTTTAACCGGCCGGAATGAGTATGTGATACTCGACGAACTTGATCATGCATCAATTATCGATGGCAGCCGCCTGTCCTTTGCAAAGGTGCTGAAATTTGCGCATAACGACATGAAAGACCTCGAACGTAAACTAAAACTTTGCGAACGGGATAAAGTCAAGCTGATTGTTGTTGATGGTATTTTTTCAATGGAAGGCGATATTACCAATCTTCCTGAGATCGTCCGTCTCTCCGAAAAATATCAGGCTTCAATAATGGTGGATGATGCCCATGCGCTAGGTGTACTGGGCGTTAATGGTTCGGGCACTGCTTCTCATTTTGGACTTACAGATAAAGTAGAGCTGATTATGGGTACATTCTCCAAATCACTGGCTTCGATAGGAGGTTTTATAGCAGCCGATAAAATGACGATTAACTTTATCAAGCATAATTCCAGAGCACTGATGTTTAGTGCCAGCATGACTCCTTCGTCTGCTGCCAGCGTTCTGGCAGCTATTGAAATAATGGAAAATGAGCCTGAAAGAATTAAACATCTGATGGAGATCACCAATTATGCCCGTAATCAGTTTAATTCACTTGGTTTTGATACGGGAAAATCTGAATCACCCATTATTCCGCTTTTCATCCGCGATGACGTTAAAGCATTGAAAATGGCTAAAATGTTGCTCGATAAAGGCGTATTCGTCAACCCTGTTGTCTCACCCGCTGTTGCCAAAGAAGACTGTATAATCCGGTTTTCATTAATGGCAACACACACTTACAGTCAAGTGGATAGTGCCATTGAAAAAATTGTTGCTGTTGCCAAACAACTTGACATTTTAGAAACCGAAGTTGCCTTGAGTAAAGATTACATGACGAATTAATCCTTATTCAGATGACAAAAGTTGTATTGATTACAGGCATATCTTCGGGCTTTGGGAAGGCTATTGCTGATCGTTTTGCTGCTAAAGGATGCCGTGTTTATGGGATCAGCCGCAAACAAAATGATGATCATACCGGAGAAATTAAAGTGCTTCAGGCAGATGTTACGGATGTGATCTCGGTGCAAAAAGCAGTTTCAACTTTGATTGACAGAGAAGGACGCATTGATATACTGATCAATAATGCCGGAATGGGCATATCGGGATCTATTGAAGATTCATCAGCTGCCGATATTAAACTTCAGATGGATACAAATTTCACAGGCTATGTCAACATGATTCAGGCTGTACTGCCTGCAATGCGCAAGCAGAACGGAGCAAGCATCATCAACATTAGCTCGATTGGAGGATTAATGGGACTCCCATACCAGGGTTTTTATGCAGCCAGCAAATTTGCAGTGGAAGGTATGAGTGAAGCCCTTAGAATGGAATTATTGCCTTTCAAAATAAAAGTTATCGTGATCCGGCCCGGAGATTTTTTTACAAATTTTACTGCTAACCGTAAGCCGGTCAATTCCGCCGGAACTGATTCGGCTTATCATTCTCAATTTCAAAAAACAATTTCCATTATCGAAAAAGATGAAAAAGGTGGATTACGCCCTGACTTTCTTGCCCGAAAACTTGTGAAAATTGCAAATCAGAAAAATCCATGCCATAGTTACATCATCGCAACAATGGAACAAAAATTTGCAGTTGTTCTTAAACGAATGCTGCCCGGATCATGGTTTTCGAAGATCCTTTCTTCCCATTATGGGATAAAATCATGAAATTTTCCCAATTGCCGCAATCATTGATCATCCAGCTGGCGGAGAATATTACTAATTGATAATTATCTGAACTGGCAAGTACTTAGTCCGTTTCTTGTCATTACACATAATAAAAAGAGGCCCGAAAATCAGGCCTCTTAGAAGAATTATAAAATCGTACGGTATTATCCGCATTTCGACGATCCGCAATCCTGGCAGATCAGACAACCTTCCTGATAAATAACATTTGCCGAACCGCAACCTTCACATTTGGCATCCTCAGCAGCTGTTCCGTTTGGAATATATTTCTTTAAAGCACGTGCCACTCCGTTCTTCCAGGTATTAATCGACTCAACATCAAATTGAAGACTTGACACTAATTCAACGACTTTTTGTATTGACATACTATGACGCAGTACGCTGGAAATCAATTTGGCGTAATTCCAGAAGATAGGATTGAATTTAAAGGAAAGTCCTTCAATAGTCGTTTTATAGCCCCGTGAGTTGCGATATTGAAAATCATACCGTGAGGCGCCTGATTCATCACGGCTTTTGATAATCCACCCTTGAGTCACCGACCGGGGAAGAAGAATTCCGTCTTCGTCATCAGCAAGTCCGGTGAAAATCTCATAAGGTTTACCATCAATCAGTCCAATAAAAGCAATCCATTTTTCCTTGTTATTCTGCAGTCTTACAATATCAGCTTCGAGAATCTCAGGACGTTTAGTCGGAAATATCCCTTCGATTTTTTTATCTTTTGTAGAAATTAATACGCCCGACCGCGAACCTTCGCGATAAACGGTAACACCTTTACAACCACTCTCCCAAGCTGCAAAATACAGTTTGTTGACCAGTTCTTCGGTAGCTTCCTCAGGCAGATTAATGGTAACTGATATGGAATGATCCACCCATTTTTGAATCTGCCCTTGCATACGAACCTTGGCCAGCCAATCGATATCATTAGAAGATGCCTTGTGGTAAGGCGATTTCTCGATCAGCCTGTCCAGTTCTTCATTTGAATAATTTCTTTTGAGTTCATGACCATTGACCTCCATCCACGTTTTGAACTTGTGGTGAAATACCATATACTCTTCCCAGCTGTCTCCCATTTCATCGACAAAGTCGATACGCGCATCCTTATCATTCGGATTCACTTTACGACGACGTTTGTACACCGGCATAAAAACAGGCTCTATTCCGGAAGTGGTCTGCGTCATCAAACTGGTAGTACCCGTGGGGGCGATAGTCAGCAGCGCAATATTTCTGCGTCCGAAACGGCTCATTTCCTTGTACAAGTCAGGATCAGCCTGAGCTAAACGCTGGATGAACGGGTTGTTTTTCTCACGTTTAACATCATAGATAGGGAAGGCACCTCGTTCTTTGGCCAGATTGACAGAACCTCTATATGCTTCAAGGGCAACAATTTTATGAACTTCAACCGAAAATTCGACAGCAGCTTCAGACCCATAGCGCAAACCAAGTGCAGCAACCATATCGCCCTCAGCGGTAATGCCGATACCGGTCCGTCGACCGTTGACAGCCATCTCCCTTATTTTCTCCCAAAGATTAATCTCTACCCGTTTTATTTCAGCATCTTCCGGATCAATAATGATTTTATTGTAAATGGCATCAATTTTTTCAAGTTCGAGATCAATAATATCATCCATAATTTGTTGAGTCTGCCTGATATGCTTCCTAAACAGGTCAAAATCAAATTTTGCCTCTGAGGTAAATGGCTGATCAACATAAGAATACAGGTTTAATGCGATCAACCTGCAGCTATCATAAGGACACAGCGGTATTTCGCCGCAGGGGTTTGTTGAAACTGTTTTATATCCCAGATCTGCATAGCAATCCGGAACCGATTCGCGGATAATGGTATCCCAGAAGAGAATCCCAGGCTCGGCTGATTTCCACGCATTGAAAACAATTTTATCCCAAAGTTTGGCAGCATCTGTCTCTTTTGAATAAATCGGAGCGGCGCTGTCTATTGGATAATGCTGGTTATAGGTAGTACTGTTACGCACTGCCTGCATAAATTCATCATCAATTTTAACTGAAACATTTGCTCCGGTGACTTTCCCTTCATCCATTTTGGCATCAATAAAATCCTCCGAATCGGGATGTTTAATTGACACAGACAGCATTAAGGCACCTCGCCTTCCATCCTGGGCTACTTCTCTTGTTGAATTGGAAAAACGTTCCATAAATGGTACAATTCCGGTAGAAGTCAAGGCTGAGTTTTTAACCGGTGACCCTTTGGGACGAATATGAGATAAATCGTGACCCACTCCTCCACGTCTTTTCATCAATTGGACCTGCTCCTGATCAATCATAATTATTCCACCATAGGAATCAGCACCATTACCAACCACAAAGCAATTAGACAGCGAGCCAACCTGAAAATCATTGCCGATTCCGGTCATTGGCCCGCCTTGAGGTACAATATATTTGAAATCCTTAAAAAGTTCAAATAACTCATCTTCCGAAAGAGGGTTCGGATAGTTTTTTTCAATCCTTGCAATTTCACTTGCTAAACGATGATGAAGATCATCGGGAGTCAGCTCAAAAATATTTCCGTAAGAATCTTTGAGAGCATATTTATTGACCCATACCCGGGCCGCCAGATCGTCACCTTTGAAATATTTAACCGATGCTACGAAAGCTTCGTCAGGAGAATAAATTGTTGGCATGTCTTTTTTTTGCTGCGTGATGATTTCTTTTATGTCCATCTGATTAAATAATACGTTGATTTATTTAGGTTTATTGTCGGATATTAACCTTAAAATGTAAGGATGCAATATATACACAGCAATGAACTTTTGGAGTATATTTTTTTTACTCATTAAAAAAAGTTATCAACTTATTAGTGTTAATTATTTGACATACAGACTTATAAGTATTTTATAAGTGCTGAATGTTTACAAAAATATTTTTTTTGATATATTTTTGTAAACATTCAGGATAGCTGTTTAACTAGCCAAATTTAAATTAAGGCAGTAATCAAAGGAGATTGGATAAATGTTGGTTCCTGTGTTTTGGGTCAGGAATGAAAGAGATATTTCACGATCTCGCTTGATGCACCACGGTTTTTATTTACATAATCGCGTGCAACAGCTGAGGCGGCGAGAAGTTTTTCGGGATTGAAACGATAGCTGTCAATATGAGTTTCGAGTTCCTCATAGCTATTAATACAACATGCTCCTCCAAGGCTCAGCATATCGTGTGCTTCCTGAAATTTGTGATAATCAGGGCCGAATATCACAGGAAGTCCAAATACTGCCGGTTCAAGTATACTATGAATTCCGGAAGTAAATCCACCGCCGACATAGGCTAACATGCCGTAACGGTAAATAGAAACGAGTGATCCGTAACCATCAACAATCAATACATCGGCCATTGCCAGCTCATCGTTGGTTGCCGAGGAAAAGAAAGCATAAGGCTTTTCGAGGGCGCTGCAAATTCTCTCGAGCGACTGAGGTGTCACCTCATGAGGTGCAATAACAAATTTTTGTCCTGAAGAGGCCTTATTCAGGTAAGGAATAAAGAGGTCTTCATCTTCTTTCCAGGTGCTTCCGGCGATTATGGCCTTTTGACTGCCGCAAAATAATTCGAGTTTATCCAATCTAGGCGCATCATCAGCTATTTCCCCAACACGATCGAGCCGTGTATCCCCGGAAACGGAAACATTACTAAATCCGAACCGATTCAAAATATCAAATGATTCCTGATTTTGTACAAAAATATGTTCGTAAGTCTGAATTGCCTTCAAGTACCATTTACCCCAGGGTTTAAAAAAAATCTGAGAGGGACGGAATAGTGCAGAGAAAATATAGGTAGGTATTGCCTCCTTTTTCAACTGAGTTAAAAAGTGGTACCAAAATTCGTACTTGACAAAAAAAACTTTTTTGGGTTTAACAATATCAATGAATTGGGCAGCATTTTTTTTTGTATCAAGTGGCAGGTAAAAAACATAATCAGCATATTGATAATCCTTTTTTAATTCATAACCCGACGGAGAAAAAAAAGTAAGAAGTATCTTATATTCAGGCTTGATATTTCTAATTTCCTCTATTACAGGCCTTCCCTGTTCGAATTCACCCAAGGAGGAAACGTGGAACCAAAGAATGGGTTCACCTGGAGTAATTGTTTCACGCAGCCGTTTAAATATATCTCTTCTCCCCTCGATCCATTTTCGAGCTTTATCGTTTCGAACCGAAACGATTTTAACCAGCAGGTAATATGCTAATATTCCTAAGTTATAAAGCCAAGTCATTTAATCTACAATTTGCCAGACAAATGTATTTCATTTCAATAAATAAATAAAACGGTTGCATATTTATTTATTTATTTGATATCCAGTGTCTGCAGGTAAATTTGGCTGCAGAGAAGCTTCAACGGCAAGCTGATCGCACCGTTCATTCTCCGGAATATCTGCATGACCCTTCACCCAGATGAATTTTACCTGATGGCGCTGGTAAACCTCTAAAAATCGAATCCAAAGATCGCTGTTTTTCTTTCCTTTAAAACGAATTTTAACCCAATTAAAAACCCATTTTTTCTCTACAGAATCGGCAACATATTTTGAATCGGTATAGATGGTAACGTTACAGGGTGCCACTTTCAGTGCTTCAAGTCCTGCAATAGCCCCCAAAAGCTCCATCCTGTTATTCGTAGTAAGACGGTATCCCTGCGAAAGTTCTTTCCGATGGGAACGCGACAACAAAACAACTCCGTAGCCTCCGGGTCCGGGATTGCCTCGTGCAGCACCATCAGTATAAATAATGATTTCCGGATTTGCGTTTTGCCCCATATTTCAAATCTCAGAGAATGATTATCGGATCAGTTTCATCTCATTAACCAAATGACCGGCACCAGCATATTTGTCAATAGTCCAAAGTACAAACCGTATATCAACATTGATGCACTTTTGCAATTCAGTTTCAAAAGCAATATCGCCACTCATAGCTTCCCAGTTGCCATCGAAGGCAATACCAACCAGCTCTCCGTTTCCGTTGATTACAGGACTACCTGAATTGCCACCTGTTATGTCGTTATTGGAAGTAAAGCAAGTGTGCAATGTTCCGTCTTTGTCGCTATATTGTCCAAAATCTTTGGCTTTATATAGATCAACCAATCTTTTAGGAAAGTCAAAATCAACATCTCCTGAAATTCCTTTTTCAGTGTAACCTTTCAGGGTCGTAAAATAGTTATAATAAGTTGCATCGTGAGGTGCATATCCGTCAACAGTGCCATAAGTAAGCCGCATTGTCGAATTAGCATCCGGATAAACCGATTTGTCTTTATTCATCTCATTCAAACCGGCCACGAACAATCTGCGTGCTTTGTCGAGTTTGGATGTGGTCTTGCCCAGGTCGCTCGAAATGATGCTCATAGTTTCAAACATCGATCGCATCGCGATAAAGGCCATATCCTTATCAAGAATTTTTCTGGATGGCTTGTTCAAAAATGATTCCATCGTACCTTGATCTGCAAAAATCGTTTTTGCGAACATCTTTTGGGCATACGTATCGAAATTTCCTTTGTATTTTGATTCAATCTCCTGAAAAAATCCAGGAATATATCTTGGATTTACTTTCACAGCATACATTTTCAACAAAGCCCCAACGATTTTCATGTCCGTATTGGCGTCATAATCTTTAAAGTATTCACTGAGCGAGTTCCGTAAACTCTGTGCAGCAGCATCTATTTTTGCTTTGTCGGATCCCTTTAAAGCCTCATAAAGCGAAGAGGACTCAGCTGCAAAAGCAAAGATCTCTGCTCCCCGAAGTAAAGCTTCCCTTGCATATTCAAATGCAATTTTTTCATCCCGGCTCTTAAAAGCGGAATTAATGGAATCGAGTGCACTGCCGTATTTGGCCTTTGTTTCAGGAGTCGCATTCACCCATTTCAGAAAATCTTTTTCAATCTGCTGCTTTTTACCAATTACATCAAGTGCAGTGAGTCCTTTATTCTGCCCTATCGAGTATTTGTAATAGTTTGAACTTCTTGCAAATTTCGAAGCATATTGTATTCTGGCTTTTTGACTTGTAGCCATAAAATCCCTTATAATTGCAAGTTTCGACTCTCTGGCATTAATTCTGATATCATTAACAACATCCATGGTATATTTTACCTCGTTGGAAGTCCGGTATCTTGTAGTTGTACCGGGGTATCCCATCACCATTGTAAAATCATTCTTCACTAACCCTTTTAAAGAAATCGGAAGAAAATGTTTAGGATGGTAGGGAACATTATCTTTCGAATATTCGGCCGGCTTACCGTCAGGTGAGCAATAAACCCTGAACATCGAGAAGTCTCCTGTATGACGTGGCCACATCCAGTTGTCAGTCTCTCCACCGAACTTTCCAATAGACTGAGGAGGAGTTCCGACCAGTCGAATATCCTTAAAAGTCTGAGAAACAAAAAGATAGTATTTATTTGATTCGAAAAGACTTCTTACCCTGACTTCGTAAGCAGATTCCCCTTTTGCCTGTTTCTCTATGATTGCTGCAGCTTCGCGTACTTTTGATGAACGTGTTTGATCATCCATGTCGTCAGTTACATTTTTAAGCACCTGATCAGTAACATCTTCCATTCGAATAAGAAAGGTCGCTGTCTTTCCCGGATTGGGAAGCTCGTCCCCCCGTTTCATTGCCCAGAATCCATCTCTCAGATAATCGTGTTCAACAGAGCTATGCGCCTGGATTTCGCCAAATCCGCAATGGTGATTCGTCAGTAATAATCCATCAGCAGAGATAATTTCCGCCGTGCAAGAGCCACGGTCCAGCGCTACTACTGCATCCTTTAAGCTTGATTGGTTGATGCTGTAGATCTGATCTGCGGTCAGAATACAACCCATCGAATTCATTTTCTGAATGTTTAATTTACCAACAAGCGAAGGAAGCCACATCCCTTCATCGGCTTTGGAACTAAGATTTAAGACGAACAATAAAATAAGGAGCGCTGCTAAACTTTTTTTCATTAATTTAAATTTTTGTCATTTGCAATTGCCTGCGAAAATAAATAATAATCAACGACAAAACTACGTTGATATTATCGGTTCTTCACAACGAAATTGTCATAAAAACCGGTTTGGAGTGCAAATTTAACTTTATTTATAATTTTGTATCATTGATAATTTCAACAAGCTATCTGTTAAAACAATTGCAAAAATGCCTTCACTTTGGCAGCGATTGTACCTTCGCGGCCAAGAGCCTGAACAAATGCACTTCCGATTATGGCACCATTAGCAGAACTGCAAGCCTTTTCAAATGAATTTTTATCGGATATTCCAAACCCAATGAGACGTTTTGAATGCAGATTCATTTTCTCAATTCTCTTAAAATAGGATATCTGTGCTTCATCAACACCCTGTTTTACGCCAGTTGTCGATGAAGACGAGACCATATAGATAAACCCGGTCGAAAGGGCATCAATTTTTCTGATCCTTTCGTCGGAAGTTTGAGGAGTAACCAGAAAAATATTGTTCAAGGAACATTCTTCAAAGATCTCCTTGTATTCTGCCTCATAAATTTCAAGAGGCAGGTCCGGGATAATAGTTCCATCGATGCCGGTTTCCTGGCATTTTTTACAGAAGTTTTCGATCCCGTATTGCATTACAGGATTAAGATATCCCATTAAAAGAATTGGAACAGATACTTTTTTCCGGATATCCTTTAATTGTTCGAACAACAAATTTATTGACATCCCATTTTTGAGCGCTACTTCAGAGCTCTGCTGGATCACCAGACCGTCGGCCACGGGATCGGAAAACGGCATTCCAATCTCGATTAAATCAGCCCCGCCTTCCTCAAGTGCATCTATAATCAGTCGGGTATCATTTTTCTCCGGGTAGCCGGCAGTGAAATAAATGGACAGCAGGTGTTTATCTTTTCTTTTTAAGAGTGCTGTTAATCGATTTTCCATGGTAAATTATCTTGATGAAAATGAGTGCTTATTTTATTGACTGGTAATAATTCAGATAGGTATCCATATCCTTATCCCCCCGGCCCGAAATATTCACAACCACAATATCTTCAGGTTTAAAGTCAATCATATTGAGTGCGGCTAATGCATGAGCCGATTCGAGAGCAGGTATAATCCCCTCTGCCTGTGATAGATACAAAGCTGCTCTGAGGGCCTCCTCATCAGTAGCACTCAAAAATTGCGCTCTTCCGGTCTCAAATAAGTTGGCATGCATTGGCCCGATTCCGGGATAATCCAGTCCTGCTGAAATTGAATAGGGTTCTATAACCTGACCATCTTCTGTTTGCATCAAAAGACTCAAACTACCATGCAGCACCCCAGGGCGTCCCAGCTGCGTGGTAGCAGCGGATTCGCCTGTTTCTACTCCTTTTCCTGCCGCCTCAACAGCAATTAACTTAACATGCAGATCATCTAAAAAATGGTAAAAAGCTCCGGCAGCATTGCTTCCACCGCCAACGCATGCAATCACATAATCAGGCGTTTCCTTGCCGGTTTTAACCCTAAGCTGATCCCTGATCTCCTCGCTGATAACAGACTGAAACCGGGCGACCATATCGGGATAGGGATGAGGCCCAACTACCGAACCTATAATATAATGGGTATCAACAGGGTTATTAATCCAATCGCGGATTGCTTCGTTGGTTGCATCCTTAAGCGTTTTATTTCCGCTATGAACAGGTCTCACCTCAGCCCCCAGCATCTTCATCTTTTCTACGTTCGGCGACTGACGGGCCACATCGAGCGCACCCATATAGACAACACATTGTAATCCTGCTCTTGCACAAACCGTTGCAGTAGCCACACCATGCTGACCGGCACCTGTTTCGGCTATAATACGAGTTTTACCCAACCGTTTTGCCAATAATATCTGTCCGATGGTGTTATTGATTTTATGGGATCCGGTGTGATTCAAATCTTCCCGCTTCAGGTAAATTTTTGCATGATACCGATCAGAAAGACGATCCGAATAGTAGAGTGGTGAAGGTCTGCCGGCATAATCGCTTAGCAACTGCCGGAACTCTTGCTTAAATTCGTCACTCCCGATGAGTTCAAGGTAACAGCTTTGCAATTGTTCGATATTCTGAACCATCATTTCGGGAATAAATGCTCCCCCAAATCGTCCATAATATCCTTTTTTATCTGATTGATAGCTCATTGAATGTAATTTTTAGATCGTAATGATTATCTCTATGAAAGGTCATTGAATATTATTCATTGACCGATAATAAAGAACTATTTCCTTATCTGTTTTATAAATGATTTAAGTTTTGGAATATCCTTTAATCCGGGTTCGAGTTCAAATCTGCTGTTAAGATCAATTGCATAAAGCTGATTATGGGTCATTTTCCTGATCTCTTCGGCATCAGCAGACTGAATTCCGCCGCTTAGAAAAAAAGGTTTATCACCGGTATACTGATCCAGTTTCTTCCAATCAAATTTAATTCCTGTGCCACCATGTGAATCAGCAGCCGTATCGAACAGGAAATAATCACAATACGGTTCAAAATCCTTTACTGTTTCAAAATCAAAATCGGCAGCGATACCAAATGCCTTTATTATACGAATATTTAACTTTTTTAGCTTTTCGCAGTAATCCGGCAGTTCCCTTCCGTGAAGTTGAACCATGTCAAGAGCATTAGTATTGTATTTTTCGACCAAGGTGCTGAAAAGTTCATCTACAAATACACCGACTTTTTGAACAGTGGAAGGAATAATTGTCTGAATGTTATGCGGTATTTGTGCCCCGATATAACGTTTAGATTTTGGATAAAATATAAAACCGATATAATCGGGTTTAAGTTTTACCACCTCCTCAATATTCAGCTGATCACGCAATCCGCAAACCTTTATTTTCATTTAATATTTTAACCTTGAAATAAAATTCAAACAAGCCTCAGCCGGATCTTCTGATTTCATAAAATTCTCACCCATCAGGAAACCCTGAAAGCCACGCTTACGAAGAGTATCCACCGTTTCAGTATCGCTGATTCCACTCTCTGCTATTTTTACCGCATTCGCGGGAAGCTGATCGAGCAAC
This sequence comes from uncultured Mariniphaga sp., assembly GCA_964355145.1. Taxonomy (GTDB): domain Bacteria; phylum Bacteroidota; class Bacteroidia; order Bacteroidales; family Prolixibacteraceae; genus JAAFHB01. The sequence continues at coordinate 5,277 of CAYHDA010000048.1, read as the reverse complement.
CGAAGAGAACGATCCAAATCTACCTTAAAATCCTTAAGATTTCGATTGTTGATCCCGATCATATCAATTTTTTTATCGATTTTATTCAGTTCACTTTCGTCGTGCAGCTCAAGTAAAACTTCCATTCCTAATTCATGTGCAATGGCAGTAAAGCGGGCAATTTCTCCTTTCCCGAGTGCGGCAGCAATCAGTAAAATAACATCTGCTTTCAATAACCGGGATTCATAAAGCTGGTATTCATCAACCATAAAATCCTTTCGAAGCAGCGGCACGAAAGGATTAGCATTACGGGCAGCACTAAAATCAGCAACATTACCACCAAAAAAGCGCGTATCGGTAAGAACTGATAAGCCTGAGACTCCAGCTTTGGCATATCCTTTCGTAACTATTTCGGGTTGAACACGTTCATTGATTATCCCTTTCGACGGCGACTGTCTTTTGAATTCTGCGATAATACCGCTGCTGCCTTGCGTCAATAATCTGTTTGACAAAGAATTACAAATATATCCATCGTCAATTTTAGATTTCAACGCTGCGAGAGGAGTGCGTTTTTTCTGTGCCAGAACCTCCTCTTTCCGGTTTGCTACTATCTGGTCCAAAATCGTGCTCATTGTAATGAGATCAGGTTAGTAAAAACTTTCAATGCCTTACCGCCCAGCAATGAAGAACTTGCTTCTTCAATACAATTTTCAATCCCTTTCCCCGGGAAATAGGTTGCCAGTGCCATTGCTGCATTAGCAATGACTACTGAATTCTGGGCAGTGGTTCCTTTTCCTTGAAGAACATTAACAAAAATGGCTGCAGTTCCGGGGACATCACCCGATCCGGCCAGCTGTTCGGCCTTCAAAACAGGCATTCCCAGATCATGCGGAGACAGAATCCGATCCGTTTTATTGGTAAGCACCTTGAAGTCACCCGTCAGGGATATCTCGTCGTAACCATCCAGACTATGAATTACGCAATAATTGACCTTGCTCTGCTGATAAAGATAGTTATACATTCGGGCGAGCTCGAGGCTGAATACTCCCACAATCTGGCTTTGAGGCCTTCCGGGATTCACCATAGGTCCCAGCATATTAAAGAATGTTTTTAGCCTTAAGGCCCTCCGAACCGGAGCCACATTTTTCATAGCCGGATTGAAAAGCGGTGCGTGTAAAAATGTTATTCCACAGTCATCCAATTCCTTTCGCAATCTATCGTGGTTGTTCGAAAATTTGTAGCCAAGATGTTCCATCACATTCGATGATCCGCAACCTGATGAAGCTGCGTAATTGCCATGCTTTGCAACTGTTGCTCCCGCACCGGCAACAACAAAAGCAGACAGTGTGGAAATATTGAAAGTATCTTTGCCGTCGCCGCCGGTTCCGCACAAATCGATGGTATTAAAACCTGAAAGATCGATAGGTATACATGTTTTTAGCAAAGCGTTTCGAAATCCGGCAAGTTCATCGATGCTGATGGTCCGCATATTAAATACGGTTATAAAAGAAGCAATTTCAGAATCAGAATGCTTCCCGTTGGCAATCTCAATCAGAATCTCTTCCGCTTCCTGTATCGTTAACCTTTTGTATTCGAAAAGGTAATTTAGAATTTCTCTCATGATAATTTATCGTTGTTTTTACGCAATTTTTTTCCTTTTCCAATTCCTAATTCATTCCGCCAGCTGGCGAACGTAATTCCTAATTCATAATTCATAATTCATAATTCCTAATTCATAATTCATCCCTATGCCTTACCCAGTTTTCGAGTATTTGTTCGCCAATAGGTGTTAAAACAGATTCCGGATGAAATTGAACACCTTGTATATCAAATATTTTATGCTGAAATGACATAATACGTCCTTCCTTATCGATGCTCGTTATCTCGAGTGTTTCAGGCAATGATTCCTTTTCAACAATCCACGAATGATACCGGCCTGCATTAAAGACCTCCGGTATATTATCGAAAAGATACGATTTGGCTACAATGGTTATCGGAGTCGAAATACCATGCAGGACGTCGTTCATATTCTGCAATGTACCGCCAAAAGCTTCGCCAATAGCCTGATGGCCGAGACAAACACCCAGCATTGGCTTTTTGCCTGCATATTTTCGGATAACTGACAACATTGAGCCGGCTTCTTCAGGAAGTCCTGGTCCGGGTGAGAAAACGATTTTATCGAATAAATCAGGATCTTCTGCAGCCACTTCATCATTTCGTTTAACTTCCACGTTAACCCCTTCCATCTTTTTCAATGCATGAACCAGGTTGTAGGTGAATGAGTCGTAATTATCGATTACTAATATTTTCATGTTTTTATTGCTTTAATACCATTTAATTTATTGACAGCCTGTCATTTATTTAATCTCTTTGGCCATTATAATTGCCTTTTTCAGTGCTGCCAGTTTATTCCCAACTTCCTGTAATTCACTTTCCTCATCGGATGCTGCAACTACCCCTGCCCCTGCCTGATAGAACAGTGTATTGTTTTTACTCAGGAAAGAACGGATCATAATCGCATGATTGAAACAATTGTCGAAACCAATAAATCCGATGCATCCGCCATAATAACCGCGATTCTGATTTTCGTATTTATCGATCAGTTCCATTGCCTTATATTTCGGCGCTCCGGAGAGCGTTCCGGCCGGAAAAGAATCTCCCATCACCCGAACAGGATTAGCTCCTTCAGGAAGTATGCCGGTTACTTTTGATACGAGATGAATCACATGCGAATAGAATTGCACCTCCCGGAATAATGCCACTTCCACATCTGTAGCATTGCGGCTCAGATCGTTGCGAGCCAGATCCACAAGCATTACGTGCTCCGCATTTTCTTTGGGATCTTTCGAAAGTTGTTCAGCAAGCAAGCGGTCTTCTTCGTCATTGCCGGTCCTTCGAAAAGTTCCCGCGATAGGGTTAATAGAAACTTTTCGCTGATTAATCTGAAGCTGCGCCTCCGGTGAAGAACCGAAAATCTTATAATTGCCGTAGTCAAAGTAAAAAAGATAGGGCGATGGATTGATTGACCGAAGGGCGCGGTACACATTAAAATCGTCACCTAAGAATTGCTGAGCATATTGTCTTGATAAAACAATTTGAAACACATCTCCCCGAAAGCAGTGTTCTTTCCCTTTTGAGACCATATTTTTAAATGCCTCATCGGTAATATTTGAACTTTCACCGGCAACGGTATCAAAGGAAAAAGTGGCAAAATTACGACTGATCAATAAATCTTCGATGGCTTTTAGCGAAGAGATTTCTCCTTCGAAGAGATTCTCAATCAGCTGAATACGGTTCTGATAATGATTTATGGCAATAATATAATGGTAAAAAGAATAATGAATTTCGGGTATCGCATAATCCGGATTCACCGGGTTGTTAAATTTGATGGTCTCGAAATACTGAACCCCATCATAGCTCACATAGCCAAAGAACCCATTGGCTGGCAGTTCTGGCAAATTATTTTCCGGCTTAAAACAACCAAAAAAAGCTTCCATCTCATTAGCCAGTTGTCCGTTTTGGACGATTTCTCCGGCAACAATGGTTCCGTCAGGGTACTTTTTAGTAGTTTTGAATTGTTCGACCTCAATAGAAGCTTCCGGTTTTAGGCAGATAAAGGAGTAACTGTTTTCCAGACTGTGATGATCGGAACTTTCAAGCAGCAGTGCATTGGGAAAAATATCGCGCATTTTGAGATAAACACTTACCGGCGTTACCATATCGGCTAAGATCTCCCGAACATTTGTTTTAAATTTATATTGTCTCATTTTAAATTGTATTTGAATATTTTGTAAAAAAAACGGCTTATCGTGATCCGATAAGCCGTTTTCTCCCTAAACGGGGAAACACGAAGGTTATCCTTTCACTTTTGTATAAAGTTATCCTGCCAACGCCATGACCAATTATTTAGAAGAATATGATTCATTATTTTATTGCTTTTATTTTGGTATTATTTCTAAATGACAAAAAAAAAACGGCTTACCCGTTAAAGGTAAGCCGGTTTGTATATCTTAAAAAATACAATATGGCTTCACCTCTAAAAGAGGAAAGTGTTGCCCCACCAAAGCCATATTGATTTAAATGTCTTCATAATTAAAATACTTTCGGTGCAAAGAAAAACAAATTTTATTAATTCAACAATGAAAATTCATTTTTGTTCTTAAGTATCTTCATTCTTCGCTATTAAATTCGTTATATGCGTTGGTTTTCATTATATCAATTTTGAAATTTTGGATGTCAGACTTTATGATAATTACGCTGTCAAATCCCAATTTGTCTAATTTCTCAATTGTGGCCAATTCTCCTTCGTCCAAATGCAAAACTTTTCGTAAAAGCCAGTCTGATAGCATTTTATTTGGATTTGTCATTAACGCTTTTGAGTTTTCTTGACATAGCTTAGCACTAAATATTTCGCCAGTTGGAATTTGCAAATTGAAATCGTCATCTCTTTTTGGAAAAAAGGTTGGATATTTTTGATGAAGTTCTGTCGGAATTGGAATATAAATTTCTCCTAAATCTCGTTTTCTTCCGGCAGCATTCCACTGGTTTAGACCTGATCTCTCTGCAACTTCTTTTTTGCCTTTATTCCGTGTGCTATATAGTGGAAGTATCACAAAATTTTGTCCCTTTATGAGTTTATCTGTGGCAGGTTTTAAATCTTTATTTTCAAGAAGCTCAAGTAATAATGTATATGGGTCTTCAATGATTTCAATTGGTAAACGAAATGCGTTTTGTGGAATAATGAATTTTCTAAAAAGCGTACTTTTAGAATAGTTGAATGAGTAAAAATTATTTCCATCCTCAAATTGCAAACTTGCTTTGTTATCCTTTACTGAATGAATAGCATTGATGTCAATAGTATTATAATCAGTTTCATATAGCAAAAGTTCTTTCTCTTTTCTTGCAACAATATGATACATTGAACTTTCAATATCGTAAAGTCTATTGGCTAAATTTATTCTATCGTTTCTAAATTCACCTAACTTTATTGCAAGGTCTTTGCCTTTAAAATCTCCTAAAACTCGAGAAAGCGAATTGAATTCTGCAACTTTTTCGGTGCTGTTATTTGTATTGCAAGTAAAGGTTTTCAAGCCAATTCCTATTGAATTGAAATTTGCATCAAAAGCTGTGTCAGACCTTGATAAATTCCCTGCGTTGAAACTTCGACAAAAGATATTTTCCACAACACGATAATTTATGAAAGGAACATAACTCTCACTGAATAAACCAGATAATTTTGAAACGGCTGAAAGCAGTTTCAAATAATCTCCGCTTTTTTCTATGTCTATTTCTGCAAAT
>CAYHDA010000047.1:0-19078 GCA_964355145.1 uncultured Mariniphaga sp. | reverse complement strand
CCTCGTGCATTTTACACCCCTGTGCTTCGGGAGATCCAGGTGCCCAATGTTAGCTATGGTGAAGATTATGCACTGGGACTGGCCATAAGCCGGAATTACCAGATTGGACGAATTTATGAACCTTTGTACCTGTGTCGCCGTTGGGATGAAAATTCTGATTCATCATTGGATTTCGTAAAAATGAATGGCCATAATTTCTACAAAGACAAGGTTAGAACGCTTGAATTCTGGGCCCGTCAACAATTGGCGAAAATCTGAGGGAATGCCGTAAATATTTTACCGGGGAAAGGAATGAAATGATTCACATGCAGGATAAGCATCTCAAAATGGAGTTTTCAAAAAAAGCAAGAGAATTAATACACGAACAGGCTGGTGATTGGGATTTGGCAAAAAAGAACTATGCCAGTCTCAAAAAGATAAGGGTGAAAACTTTTTATTTTGAAAATTATCACATTGATATCCAGTTTAATCCTGAACGAATTGTTTCCTCATCGGCCAAAGTTGATGCTCAGTCTATTGAAGCGCGCCCTTGCTTTTTGTGCCAAAAAAACCTTCCTGTTCAGCAACGCAGTCTTGCTTTTGAAGATGATTATCTGGTATTGGTCAATCCGTTTCCGATATTTCCCGAGCACCTCACAATTCCGGCAAGGTGCCACTCCGATCAGCTAATCGCTGAAAATTTTGGCAGTATGCTTGATCTTGCTGCCGGACTTAGCGATTTTGTGATCTTCTATAACGGCCCCAAATGTGGCGCATCAGCTCCCGATCATTTACACTTTCAAGCCGGAATAAAGGGATTCCTCCCTATAGAAAAGGATTTTATAAATCGAAAATGCTGCATTGATGTTCGCCGGTTAAGTGGTATAGAATTCTTTCATTGGCCTGATTATCAGCGTGGAATTATCACGCTAAAGGGAAAGAATAAGGCAGGGCTGATGGAATGTTTTAGCAATATCTACAGTGAGTTGGCAAAATTTCAACACAATGAAGCTGAACCGATGCTCAATATTCTGGCCACTTTTGATAATGAAGAATGGATCATTCATGTTATTCCCAGAACCTTGCATCGTCCATCGCATTATTTCGAAACAGGTCTGCGACAAATCCTGCTCAGTCCGGCCTCGGTCGATATGGGCGGAGTAATGATTACGCCACGTGAAGAGGATTTTATTAAAATTACGGCTATGGATGTGACAGCGATTTTCGGTCAGGTTACTCTTCCTTCAGCTACCATCCTTCAGCTCATTAATCAGCTTTAATAAATTTTCTAAAAGAATTTAAATGGAAGAACCTCTCATAAAAGTTGGGATCATGGCCGGGAAAGAGATCTTCTTTACCCTTATGGGAAGCTATCAATTCCCGGATTCAACTGCTGTATTTACCGGAAAGTGTAAGGCCAGCAGAACAGAAACCGGTATCTTACTGGAGTGCGGAGCTGAAAACCGGAATGAAAATAACAGTCTTAAGCTCATCCCTTCCGATCTGAATACAGGAAAATTTATGCTCCATGATGTTACCATCGGAATTAATTTCCATTGGGAACGAAAAGAGGATCAGCTTTTTAAGGGTGGATTGCATTTTATTTGTGATGGTGATCATCTACATGCAATCAATGTGCTAAGTGTAGAGAGTTACCTGACAAGTGTGATCTCTGCCGAGATGAGTGCCACCTCTTCGATGGAATTACTCAAGGCACATGCAGTAATATCAAGAAGCTGGCTGCTGGCCCAGATTCAAAAAAACAGAAGTCTTCAAACTACTCGTCAGCATTATCAAACCACCTTCAGAACAGACGATGAACTGGTCAAATGGTACGACCGCGAGGATCATATTTTTTTTGATGTCTGTGCCGATGATCATTGTCAGCGCTATCAGGGGATTACCCGCGAAACTACTCCCATGGTGGAAAGGGCTGTCGGTGACACGCACGGCGAAATTCTTGCTTTTGAGGGGGAGATTTGCGATGCCCGTTTTTCAAAGTGCTGTGGTGGCATAACCGAGATTTTTGAAAATGTATGGGAACCGGCCAATCATCCTTATTTGCAAAAAATTGTTGATAATGAGTATGACCCTGAGGGCTTTAGTCTTGTGTTGAATGAGGAAGAATCTGCCGGAAAATGGATTACTGGCAATCCTTCTGCTTTTTGTAATTCATCGGATAAAAAAATTCTGAAGCAGGTTTTAAATGACTATGACCAGGAGACCAACGATTTTTTCAGATGGAAAGTTACCTATTCGCAGGATGAACTGAGTGATTTAATCAAATTTCGGACAGGGCTGGATTTTGGAAAAATAGTCGATCTGATTCCTCTTGAACGTGGTGTTTCATCCAGATTGATCAGGTTGAAAATTGTTGGAACCCTCCGAACAATGATAATTGGCAAAGAGTTGGAAATCAGAAAGACATTGTCTAGGACGCATTTATACAGTGCTGCTTTTATCGTTGAAAAACAAGTGACTTCAGATCACGTGAATTTCGTTTTATCCGGAGCCGGATGGGGTCATGGTGTGGGTCTGTGCCAGATTGGGGCAGCAGTAATGGGTGCCAGGGGCTATTCGTATCAGGAAATTTTATTGCACTATTTCCGTGGTGCCAATCTGGCACGAAATTATTAATGACAAGGAATATGATACGCAGAATAATTTGGGGAATAATATTTTTATCAGTTGCTACGGGTGTCTATGGATCTTCGTGGATCCGGATCAACCAGTTGGGTTATCTGCCTCATTCTGTAAAAGTGGCTGTTCTTATAGCAGATGAGCCTTTGGTGTTATCGCAATTTCAGCTTGTTGAGGTTGGCTCAGGCAAAGTCGTATTTGAAGGAAAAGCCATAGGTTACTCAGGCGAACGTTGGGGAATGAAGACTGCTGCACGGCTAAATTTTTCCGGATTTTCAAACCCGGGTAAATATTTTCTTCGGGCCGGGGATTCACGCTCACCGGATTTCATGATAGCTCCCGATGTGTATAAGGGAAGCGCTGATTTTACCCTGAATTACATGCGTCAGCAACGTTGCGGGTATAATCCATACCTGAAGGATTCGTGCCATACGCATGACGGATTCATCGTCGATCATCCAACCCGGTCGGGACAGATAATTGATGTGAAAGGAGGCTGGCACGATGCAACAGATTATTTACAATACGTAACTACTTCAGCAAATGCAGTTTATCAAATGCTTTTTGCTTATTTGAAAAATCCGGAAATATTTGGAGACCATTACAATACAGCTGGACTGCCCGGTTCCGATGGGGTACCGGATATCTTAAATGAGATTCGCTGGGGATTGGATTGGCTGATCAAAATGAATCCCGATAGTAGTCAGATGTATAATCAGATTGCCGATGACCGCGACCACAAGGGATTTCGCATGCCAAATGCGGATACTGCTTCGTACGGAAGGGGATTGTACCGCCCGGTTTACTTTGTGACCGGTAAAGTTCAAGGACTGTCGAAATATAAAAACCGTACAACAGGTGTCTCCTCGACAGCGGGTAAGTTCAGTTCTGCTTTTGCGCTTGGTTCCCGTGTCTTTCAAAAGACGGATGCACCATTTAGCAAGATACTCGCCACTAAAGCAAAACAAGCTTATGAATTTGGTTTAACGGATCTGGGCGTTACTCAGACAGCGTGCGTAGTATCGCCATATTTTTACGAAGAGGATAATTATACCGACGATTTGGAATTGGCTGCCATTGAACTTTACCGTTTAAACGGCGACGAATACTTTCTGAAACAGGCCAATTACTGGGGTCAGCTCGAGCCAGTCAGCCCATGGATTGAAAAAGGAAGTGCAAGGCATTATCAGTCTTATCCATTTGTAAATATGGGTCATGCAAATCTGGCAAACTTAAATACAACAACTTCAAAATCGTATGCCGGATTTATGGGAGAGGGATTAAAAAAGATATATGAAAGGGGCAAAAACGATCCGTTTTTTAATGGAATTCCTTTTATCTGGTGTTCCAATAATCTGAATGTTGCTGCAATCACACAAGCCAGGCTTTATAATGAGGCAAGTTCTGATTCAACTTATCTGGAAATGGAAGCTGCATTGCGTGACTGGCTTTTCGGTTGCAATCCTTGGGGAACAAGCATGATTTGTGGGTTACCGGCCAACGGAGATTCACCGAATTGGCCGCACTCTTCAATTACATATCTAAAAAATGAAACAACATCTGGCGGATTGGTCGATGGCCCGGTTTATCGCGAAATCTTTAACAACCATATCGGTATTGAATTATTCAAAAAGGATGTCTACCAGCCTTTCCAGAATGGAATTGCAGTTTATCACGATGATATAGGTGATTATACGTCGAATGAACCAACCATGGACGGGACTGCAAGTCTGAGCTTTTACCTCTCAACGCTTGAGAAAGAGGGAATCCGGGAGAAAAAATTTGGCGACACAACGATCGATGCGTCGGGAGCATTAATCAGAGCCGATAAGACCAGAAAATCGGTTTACCTGATATTTTCAGCTGATGAATATGGTGAGGGAGCTGATATTATCCTGAATTGTCTGTTAAATAGAAAAATTAAAGCATCGTTTTTTCTGACTGGTAATTTTTTGAGAAATCCCCGGTTTGATAGTGCTGTAAAACGAATCGTCTCCGATCATCATTATCTGGGACCACATTCAGACAAGCATTTGTTGTATGCTGCATGGGAAAAACGGGATTCATTGCTTGTTACGAAAGAACAATTTGATGAGGATATGAGCGCCAACATATCACAGCTGGATAAATTTGGAGTAAATAACGCCGGTATAAAGTATTTTCTTGCGCCATATGAATGGTATAACCAAACCATTGGTCACTGGACTACACAACGCAGGATGCAATTAATAAATTTCACTCCGGGTATCGGAACAAATGCCGATTATACAACCCCAAAGATGCCAAATTACCGTTCTTCAAGGCAATTGAAAGAGCAATTAATGAAATTTGAGTTTTCTGATCCTGACGGACTAAACGGTTCAATTATTCTGATCCATCTTGGAACTCATCCCGATCGAAAAGATAAATTTTATAATTCATTGGATCAGATTATTCATAATTTATCAAAAAAAGGATATTCATTCGAGAAATTACCATGATAACAATAAAATATGACCGCAAATAGTCAGAATAAAAGCTCCCGCAACCCTTGGGCCTGGATTCCTAGTCTTTATTTCTATCAGGGAATTCCATACAGTATTGTGATGATCACCTCCGGGCTGATTTACAAAACAATGGGGGTATCCATTGCAATGTTTGCTTTCTGGACCAGCTTACTCTACCTCCCCTGGGCGATCAAACCTTTATGGAGTCCCTATATTGATGTGATATCAACCAAGAGAAACTGGATTCTGTGGACCCAGCTTATATTAGGTGCTGCCTTTATTGCTGTTGGATTTACAATGCAACTTCCATTCTTTTTTCCCGCTTCCATCGCACTCTTTGGAGTCATCGCCATCTCTTCGGCCAGTCATGATATTGCTGCAGATGGTTTTTATATGCTTTCACTTGACCAGCACAAACAGGCTTTTTTTGTTGGGATACGAAGCACTTTTTACCGTTTTGCAATGTTAACAGCTTTGGGAGTACTTCCTTTAATTGCAGGTCTGATTCAGGAAAATACCGGCCTGGATCCGGTTTCATTCGAAGTAACAGCAGTTAGCGCCGTTGAGTACCACCCTGTCGGTCTGGTTGATTTTAAGAATCCGGAACAGAAGGGAACGCCGAAAATAGTCATTTTCCCCGAAAAAATACAGGTTCCGCGGTTTGAGAAGGGGAGCTCCGTCCTTGATTCTACAGTGATTTTTCTGGCTCTCTCATCGTCACCTTCAAAGGATGAAACTATTGTTGTCAACCTGACCCGCAAATCGGGAAGTAAAGATATTGATCTGCCAAAGAAAAATACCGGTCGTTTCGAATTTAACGCTTCAAACTGGAATAAGCCCGTTGCTGCAGTTATTAAGGTCGATCATAACCTATCCGCACAGGTTACCTCGCAGTTTACTGCAACTGCCGGAAATATTGCTTTCAGCTGGACTTTTTCGCTGGGAACGATTGGGATTGTTTTATTGTTACTTGCACTATATCATCGGATTGCATTGCCCCGGCCTGCCGAAATTAAAGTAAAAAATAAAGTCAGTCTCAAAGTGTATGGTGCTGTATTTTCCTCCTTTTTTACGAAACCCGGTATTATTCCGGCGCTGATCTTTTTCTTATTTTACCGCCTTGGTGAAGCACAGCTCGTCAAAGTGGCAACTCCGTTCCTCGTTGACTCAAGAAACAGTGGTGGTATTGGCTTAACTTCGGCTCAATATGGCTTTGCTTATGGAACGTTGGGAATGATTTGTCTTACGCTGGGAGGAATTCTGGGAGGTGTTGTAGCTTCAAAATTTGGATTAAAGAGGATGATTTGGGTGATGGCGCTGGCCATGAATATACCCATCAGTGTTTATATTTATCTTTCAGCATTTCAGCCTGTTCCAGGTGATATTACCATATATTTAGCCATCGCGGCAGAGCAATTGGGATATGGTTTTGGCTTTACGGCATATATGCTTTATATGCTTTCTTTTGTTGGGGAAAGCAACTTTAAAACGGCTGAGTTTGCTATAGGAACTTCATTGATGGCTTTAGGAATGATGATACCGGGGATGATTTCAGGTTATATGAAAGAGTTGTTGGGTTATCAGCATTTTTTTATTTATGTATTGATTTGTGCAATCCCCGGGATGATTGCCATATCCTTTTTGAAAATTGATCCAAAGTTTGGGATTAAAAAGAGCGAACAGGAAAAGGTTCCGGTTTAAGACTTAGAGATGGAAAATTTGAAGTAATATTGTAAATTCAAACAGCGAAAAAACAGATTAAACACTACAAAATCAAAAAATGAATAGTATAAAGAAACTAACCTTGCTTGGTCTTATTTTATTTTTAACAATCAATTTAAATGCTGCAAAATATCCCAAACGGGAAATGAGAGCGGTATGGATGGCATCTGTAGCAAATATCGACTGGCCTTCAGCTTCTAATTTATCCTCTGATCAGCAGCAAAAGGAGTTCATCGAATTACTTGATTTGTGCAAAGCATACAATATGAATACCGTCGTCTTTCAGATCCGGCCTGCCGCAGATGCTTTTTATTATTCCGCTTTTGAACCATGGTCGCAATGGCTGACCGGGAAACAGGGTAAAAGACCTGATCCTTACTACGATCCATTGGAGTTTGCAAGTGTGGAATGCCGCAAAAGAGGCCTTGACCTCCATGTCTGGATTAATCCTTACCGTGCCGTTTCTGATATTAATAGCAACAGAACATCTCCTAACCATCTCTCAAATACTCATCCTGAATGGTTTATCACCTATGGAAAGACAAAAATCTTTGACCCTGCTCTTCCGCAAACACGCGATTTTGTTGCAAACGTAGTGAGTGATATCGTCCGAAGGTATGATATCGATGCTATTCATATGGATGATTATTTTTATCCTTATCGGATTGATGGATTGGAAATACCTGATAACAAGTCATTTAAAATGTATTCGAGAGGATATGCAGCCAATCAGCGCGACGATTGGCGCCGAAATAATGTCGATTTGATTGTCAAACAATTACACGACAGTATTAAATCCATCAAACCATGGGTTGAATTCGGAATATCTCCTTTCGGCGTTTGGCGGAATAGCTCAAAAGATCCCGCCGGGTCAAATACCAAGGCAGGGCAAACTAATTATGACGATCTTTTTGCTGATATCCTTAAATGGCAGCGAGAGAAATGGATCGATTATGTTACTCCTCAGGTTTATTGGGAGATTGGCAAAACGGTAGCCGACTATGCTGTTATCGCCGAATGGTGGAGTCGCAATACATTCGGAACAAAACTGTATATGGGACAGGCACCTTACAAAATTGATCCCGAGGCTAAAGAAAAGTCGTGGCAAAGTGCCGACGAAATTATCAACCAGGTTAAACTCAACCGCAAATATCCCGAAATCGCCGGAAGTATGTACTTTTCTGCAAAATTCATGCGTAAAAATCCGCTGAATATTCAACAGAAACTACTCAGCAGTTATTATCGTTATCCGGCGCTCACTCCGTTGAATGCAAGAATAGAACCAGTTGTTGCAGAAGATCCTGCTGATGTTAAGTATTCTGCAGATAACGGAAAGCTTCAGCTGTCATGGGAAAAGGGCGTCAATACCAAATCGTTTGTGATTTATCAGTTTAAAAAATGGCAACGTATTAATATTAAAAAACCGCAACGTATTTTTTTAACAACTACCGATAATCTGGTCACTTATGCCCTTGATAGCAGAACCAATCCACGACGGTATAAATATGTGGTGACGGCAGTCAGCTTGTCAAATCAGGAAAGTAACCCCGTTCGCTTCTCCCGTAAAAACTGAAATTATGAACTCATCACAGCGTTATCTGGCCCTTGATGTCCTGAGAGGAATCACTGTTGCTGCAATGATTACTGTGAACACGCCCGGAACCTGGGCTCATATTTTTTCTCCATTGGCACACTCGAAGTGGCATGGATGCACACCTACTGATCTTGTATTTCCGTTTTTTCTTTTTGTAGTGGGGGTGTCCATGTTTTTTTCGTTTTCAAAATATAATAACTCGCTTAATAAAGATTCACTTTTACGAATTGGAAAGCGTACCCTCCTGATTTTTGCGATAGGATTATTCTTAAATTCTTTTCCGCAATGGATGACCGACTTTTCCAAATTGAGAATTCCGGGCGTCCTGCAGCGAATTGCCCTGGCTTATGGAATTGGTTCCGTAATTGTTCTTGCCGTACAAAGGAAATACCTTCCATATCTGGGTGCTGCTATTCTTTTGTTTTACTGGGGAATACTTTATTATTTTGGAAGTAATGATCCTTATTCACTTGAAGGCAATGCCGCTGTTCCTTTCGATAAATTATTGGTCGGCGACAGTCATTTATACCATGGATTTGGAATTACTTTTGATCCCGAAGGATTGTTAAGCACCTTTCCGGCTATTGCAACTGTCATTATCGGCTATCTGACAGGCAGTATTATACGTCAGACAGCCAAGATAAAGGTTCCCCGGATTTTAGCCGGCTATGGACTGGCCGGGATTGTAACCGGATATCTTTGGGGATTGCTGATTCCACTTAATAAACCGCTATGGACCAGCTCTTATGTGCTCTATTCAGCCGGCTGGGCACTGCTCGTTCTGGCTTTGTTAATCTGGATCATAGACATTAAAGGGTATACCGGATGGACCTCCTTTTTTGTTGTGTTTGGGATGAATCCGCTGGTGATTTTTGCTTTGTCAGGTATTTATGCCAGAATCATTGGCCGTCTGATTCTTATAACGGAGGCTGACGGAAACGTTGTTAATGGCTATAACTGGCTCTACCAGCATGTGTTTATGCCGCTTACAACAGATCCGCGAATCTCATCATTGCTTTTTGCACTCACTCATATTGTTTTTTATTGGCTGATTGGATTAGTACTTTATAAAAAGAAGATTTTTATAAAGGTGTAGGTAAACCTGTTTTTGAAAACTGTCAAAATCTTTGTGTCAAAATTTCAGGATTGACGTTTGAACAATGGATAAAGTATCAATGTTTTACAATAATACTAAATTTAAAAATGCCTGACTTGTCAAATAAATTTTCCCGTCTGTTCTTTCTGCTATTACTGTCCTTTTCCTTGCAAGTTAAAGCACAGATTACTGTTAATGACAGCAGCATACCTGAGACAAAGCGTTTACCCGATTTATCTCATCAGAAACTTTCTGTTGTACGTGAAGCGGATACAGAATTCAGTTCTGCAAACATTGATTTTGACCAGCGTCAGCTTATTGAGTCGGAATTAACCTTGTTGGAGAACAAAAACCAACTGATTCCGTTCCAGGGATTGGATACCCTCAGGATAGCCGCACTCTCTGTAGGTTCACTGGCAGTTACTCCGTTTCAGAAAATGTTGTATAATTATACAAAAGTCGATTATTTCAATCTTTCTTCCAATTTTACCGTGGCTGAGGCTAGTGCGGTACTCGAAAAACTGGCCGGGTATAATTTGGTGATAACGGGATTCCATTCTTTGACAGATGGAAAAAGCCTCCTTACCAATGGAAATGAAACTGCTGCATCCGATCAAACTGAAAACATCGAAAAACTACTTGGCCGCCTTTCTCCGGCGAACCATTCAGTTGTTGTTTTATTCTTGAATCCAATGGCTGTTAAGGAACTAAATGAGTTGGGTAATCCGGATGGTTTATTGATGGCTTATCAAAATACAACCAACTCACAGAAATTGGCAGCTCAGTTGCTCTTTGGAGGAATTGGCGCAAAAGGCAGGTTGTCTGTTTCCTTCGGTAAAAAATATAAAACAGGGGATGGTTTAAACATCAGCCAGCCTGTTCGTTTAAAATATACGCTTCCGGAAGAGGTGGGATTGAGTTCCGTCAAATTAAATCATCGCATCGATTCGATAGTGAATAATGCCTTGGAGAAGCGGGCTTTTCCCGGCTGCAATGTTTTAGTAGCCAAAGACGGAAAGATAATTTTTCAAAAAGCTTATGGATTTCATACCTTTGAAAACAGGACTCCTGCTTCGCTGGACGATATCTACGATCTGGCTTCGGTTACTAAAGTTTCCGGAGCACTTCCCGCAATCATGAAACTCAACGAAGAGGGGAAATACCTGCTGGATGAAAAATTTTCAACTTATTGGAGCGACTGGCGAAAAGGGTTTTTACATCCTTCCAATAAGAGCAATCTTACTGTCCGTGAATTACTGACTCATCAGGCCGGATTGGTTCCGTATATGCCTTTTTGGAAACAATCTGTCACAGAAAAAGGGTTGTCGCACAAATGGTATCATGTTGAGCAAAGCGATCAGTATGACCTTCAGGTTGCACCTGGACTTTATCTTGACTCAAAATTTAAAAACAGGGTTTACAAATCAATCAGAAAATCTCCTCTTGAGACACGGGGAAAATATGTGTACAGCTGTCTCTCGTTTATTATCGCCCCTGAGGTTATTTCAAAGCTGGCAGGGATGAAATTTACGGATTATCTTGATCAGAATTTCTATCGCCCATTGGGTGCCACTACTGTTACATATCTGCCATCCCTAAAGTTTTCTGATGATCAGATCATTCCAACAGAGTATGACTCAATATTTCGTAAGCAATTGGTTCATAGTAGCGTACACGATGAGGCCTCGGCAGTTCTTGGAGGCATATCGGGAAACGCAGGTTTGTTCGCTTCGGCAAATGATTTGGCAAAGTTAGTTCAGATGTATGTCCAGTACGGAACATATGGTGGTAAACAATATCTTAAGCGGGCTACTCTTGAGGAGTTTACCCGGATCCAATATCCTCAGAACAATAACCGGCGCGGATTGGGATTCGATAAACCATTGATCGGTAATCAAAAAATGGATAAAGCTCATTCATACCCATGTCCCGGTGCATCGCCCAAAAGTTTTGGCCACTTTGGTTTCACAGGAACGTTTTTCTGGGCAGATCCCGATAATGGATTAGTCTATATCTTCCTGTCCAACAGAGTTTATCCTACCCGCGAAAATAATAAAATCAGTGATCTGAATATCAGAACTGATATTCTGCAGGAGTTGTATGATGAATTAAGCATCTTGCATTGAACATTAATCATTGAACATTAAATATTGTAATGAGGTACGAGCCCGATTTTAACCAGTTATTACGGGTGCTGCGACGTGAAAATCCTGACCGGCCTGTGTTGTTCGAATACTTCACCAACGGTCCGTTAAATGAATACCTGGCAGGTCGTAAAAATGTTGATCCTGAAAATATTGATGAGATTATTGCAATTACGATCGAAGCATTTACGAATGCAGGTTATGATTATGTGACAATCCCCTCAAGGTTTTATGGTGCCATGAAATTTGCAACTGCAGCGCATGATCAAAAGGCAACAGTTTCCCAGAACGACGGATTTATGATTGTTGATCGTTCCACATATGAGGCTTATCCCTGGCCTGATCCCGAAACTGGAGACTTTTCAGCATTCACCCGCTATGCCCCGTTACTCCAAAAACAAATGAAGTTTATTGCTCCCGGTCCGGGTGGCGTACTTGAGAACGTGATTAATCTTGTTGGCTTTGAGCGTTTATGCTACCTGTTGTTTGATGATGAAGAGCTTGTTCAGGATGTTTTTAATTCTGTGGGATCAAGATTGCTGAGATTTTATGAAATTGTTTCAAGCCTTGAGTCGGTTGGCGCTCTGATCGTCAACGATGATTGGGGTTTTAAAACCCAAACGATGCTTGATCCGGATTCTATGCATCGCTATCTCTTTCCTTGGCATAAAAAAATCGTTGAGACAATTCATAATAACAAGAAGCCGGCCATTCTTCACTCTTGCGGAAATCTTGAAACAGTAATGGATGTGATCATCGATGAGCTTAAGTATGATGCAAAACATTCGTGGGAGGACATTATTTGTCCGGTGGAAGAAGGGTGGCGCCGCTGGGGTAGCCGGATTGCAATTTTAGGTGGTATTGATATGGATTTTCTGATAAGGTCAACCCCTGAAGAAATTTATCTCAGGTCTGTTAATCTGTTGAAAATTACCGGTTCTAAAGGATATGCCCTGGGATCAGGAAACAGCATTCCTTCCTTTGTACCAATCGAAAATTACCTGGCAATGATAAAAGCAGTGGAGCCAGCAGCTGATTTGATCTAAGATTTTTATTTTGATATGAGCAGGGGGTAACTACGTTAAAACCGCTGGATCACGCTAATATATAATCGTTGATAATCGTTGTCAGGCTCTCGGGTATACTCAAAATTGGAGGAAAATGTCAGTTTTTTTGCGATTCTCCACGATAAGCTGAGGGCTGCAATGTCCTGTCGCAGCGAAATATGCGAATTTATATAGTTGTAATTGACCAATCTGTATTCAAGCTCTGTATATACTTTCCCTGAAAATAGGTCACGTGATAATGACGCTCCGTAAACCATTCCATCGACATAGTTTGACTTCAAAAGCGTTGTATTAATTGTGAGTGATGTAAGAATTACTGGGATTTGGCTGTAACTTAAGTAACTGTTTCCGTTTATACTTGGCGTCGGATCTGATTTTTGAAAACGATATCCAGCTGATGCTCCCCAACTAAGGTATTTAAGCGGATGATAATTAAACTGGAACCGTAACCCCTGTCTTGATTCACGGTCTATAATGCTGTCTATTTGGTTTTTAAATGTTTCATAATAATAGATATTCTTTCGCGCGTCATATGAAACAAACAACGATAATTTTTTCCACGGTTTATACCTTAAGGAAACATAGGTGCTGGTAAGATCAAAATTTGTCGTTGGCTTCATATTAACCAACGTGTAGAAATCAAATTCAAAAGAACAAAAGAGATCTAATTTCTTCAACAATGAATTACTATGCTGAAAATAAGCAAACCGACGATCCGTTTTGAATTTATTCATCTGGTCGAAAATGGCCAGCGAAGTTTGCATATTTCCATTGTCACTTTGAATATTATGACCTGCAAATACACCAAATTGCATCAGGTTCGGATTAAAGCTATAATCGAAATAATCAGGCCTCGCCCCCGCAACAGCCCCAAAAGTGAAGTTGCGGTGACCTGTCTCAAACTGAAGGCCGTCCACAGCTCCAATATTAGCCATATTCATATTTATCTTACGACCGAATGAAATATTTGTTGACTTGCTCAGATCATATTTTAAAGCTAAACTGTATATTTTCAAGTATTTATTGATGTCCTTGCCAATTTGATTTAATTCATTTGATTTGTGAGTCAACGATATATAAGTCTCAGTTGAGAAATTGGAATTACTAATGTGCTCTGCATTCAGAGAAAAATTATAGCGGTACCTTTGATCAGATATCGAATTTGACATATTGGAATAGGAGGAGAGAGCCAATCGTCCGTCTGTTCGGGGCTTTATCTTAATCTCCTTTTGAACCGTCTCTTTCATTGCCTGATCATTCACCGATACCGCCTCTTTTGATTCATTTCCTTTTGTTTCGTCCGCGAGCTTTGCTGCAATTTTTTTTCCGAATATTGTGGTGGAAACTGAAAGTGAATACTTGCCAATTGGTAATGCCACACATGAAACAGAAGAAAGATTGCTTACGGTTAGTACTGGAATCAGCACGTTATTCTGAGAAATATATAATGTGTCGCCGATATGAATTCCTTCAGTATTTTCGAATTTCACATATACATTCTGAACACTTATATAGGAAATCGATCCCTTGTAAAGTGTCACATTCGTCTGTCCGAATGAGCTGGCATTCAGACTGATAATAAATAGAATGAATAATAATACTTTCAATTTCGTGATATTAAATAAAATTTGCTTCGAATTAATTGCAAGTCATTATATTTTCGGGTGACACGACAAACAATTAGTGCTGTTATATACGTAGCCATTTGTTCCTTTATGTTCCGAATCCATTGAAGCTTTTGCGTGTTCGTGACAATTCAGGCAACTAAATACAGCATAATTAGTTGCATTAGTATGACATTCACTGCATAAAGTCCATTCGCCACTATGTTTTCCACTATAAATTTTAAAATATTGAGCATCGTGATTGAAAGTCGATGGAGCCCAGGCCGTTTTAGAATGGCACGCCTCGCAGTTCGTTGGAAATTTAGCCGCAGCATGAGCCGGATTTCTCGTGGCGTTATATTTGGCTAAATGACAACTCACACATGCTGTCGATGTTCCTACATAGCCGTTTGCATGACATTTAATGCAATCCACACCAAGATGACCGCCGGTCAATGGGAAAGTAGTTCCGGTATTGTGATTAAACGATGACGGTTTCCAGGCTGCTGAAGTGTGACATAATTTACAGTCTGTGGTGAATTTAGCAGTGACATGTGAAGGACTTGTAGTTGCATTAAAATCATTGAGATGACAACTGGCACAAACTGTCGATGTTCCCACATAACCATTCGCATGACACTTGATGCAATCGACACCAAGATGACCGCCGGTCAATGGGAAAGCGGTTCCGGTATTGTGATTGAACGATGACGGTTTCCAGGCTGCTGAAGTATGGCATATTTTACAGTCGGTGCTGAATTTAGCCGTGACATGTGAAGGACTCGTTGTTGCATTAAAGTTATTAATGTGGCAGCTGGAGCAAACTGTCGAAGTTCCCACATAACCTTTTGCATGACATTTGATGCAATCCACACCAAAATGACCCCCCGTAAGAGGAAAGGTGGTGCTGGTATTATGATTGAATGTGGAAGGTTTCCAGGCAGTTTCAGTATGACAGGATTTACAGTCGGTCGAGAATTTTGCAGCAGCATGAGCCGGACTTGTTGTTGCGTTGTAATTATTTAAATGGCAGCCTACACAAGTGGTGGGAGTTCCTGCATACCCTTTTGAGTGGCAACTGATACAATCTACATTTTTGTGAAAACCATTTAAAGGGAAAGTGGTACTCGTGGAATGGTTAAAAGTCGATGGCTTCCATGCAGTTTCAGTGTGACAGGTTTTACAGTCGGTCGAGAATTTTGCAGCAGCATGAGCCGGACTTTTTGTTGCGTTGTAATTATTGATATGGCAGCTGACACATGTCATTGGAGTTCCTGCAAAACCTTTGGAGTGGCAGCTGATACAATCAACTGGAATATGACCACCACGAAGAGCAAAATTGGTGCTCGTATTGTGATTAAAAGTTGAAGGCTTCCATGCATTAACCGTATGACAGGTTTTACAATCCGTTGAAAATTTCGCAGCAGCATGAGCCGGACTGGCTGAGGTATTATAGTCATTTAAATGACAGCTGAAACAATCTTTGGATGTTCCAGTGTAACCTTTTGTATGACATTTTGCGCATTCAACGCCAATATGGCCTCCGGTAATTGGAAATGTGGTATTGGTATTGTGATCGAATTTAGCGGGTTGCCATCCTCTCTCGGTATGACAGAATAAGCAGTCTTTCGGAAATTTAGAGGCTATATGCGATGGACTGGTTGTCGCCGTAAAATTCTTTAAGTGACAATCAGCACATTCCATACCCATCGGATCAAACCGTAACAGTGATGCTGATTTATGACAAAGGTAACAATCGATTTGCGCATGTTGTCCGTTTAAAGGGAACCGGCTTTGCTGATGCATTTTGCTGATATTTTGAACACCCCAGGAAAGTGGCGTATGGCACCTTTCACAGTCCTGGCCGACAGTCTGCTGATGCATATCTTTGTGGCATGAGACACAGGTTGATTTTGCATTTGAAAATATCAGATCAGTATGGCACTTCCGGCAATCAACGGTTTGATGCTGACCGACCAGTTTGAAACTGGTTATAGCATGATCAAATGAATTGCGTTTCATCGTCCATCCATCTTTATTATGGCATACATCACACTTAATAGTCAATTTATCTCCATGAGGGGATTTGGCCATTGTGCTAATTGATAGCATAATAGCTAAAATTATCGATGACAGTCTGCGCATAATAACTTATTGTTTTTGTATTCAATATACTTCCCGTTCGCCGTAATAACTTCTTTATGGCACTTTTCACATTTTACCTTGAGGTGAGCTCCATCCAGTTTAAACCTTGATGAATTGTGATCAAATATAGATTTTTTCCAGTCGTCAGATCCATGGCATTTTGTACATGTTGTTTTTCCGCCTGCTTCGAACTGACCGGAATGCGGGTCTTTGTGGCATCCTGAACAATCTTCCGAAGTACCGGTAAATTTTTGAATCCTTTGGCCATCTTTGTTTTTGGAATAATGACATGCCGAACAGGATTGTTTGATATGAGCTCCCTCAATTTTGAATTTTGTCTTGCTATGGTCGAAATTTATTGCCTTCCAGTTCTCAACATTATGGCATTCAGTACAATTTTCATTTTGATAGTACTTATCCTGAATAAATCCTTTGTGCTCATTCCGGTGACAATCGACACAAAGACTTCCGATACTTCTGAATTTCCAGTTTTCCTGTTTTTTATGACATGCAAAACAAGGGGTGGCCAGATGGGCTCCTTCAAGCCGGAATTTGGAAAGGTTATGTTTTTCAACTGTAAATAAACTTCCGGCAAATCCAATGTTGGTATGGCATTGATCACAATCCTGAACGATGCCGTCTTTTACAAACTCTTTTTTATGATAGTCGATATGGCAGTCGTAACAATGGCTGTGTTTGATCGGAGCTGTGAGCGAAGTTTTATGACATGATTTGCAGGTCACAGTAATATGCTTTCCCTCAAGTTTGAAATCAGTCTTGTTGTGATCGAATGACCCAATTCCTTTTATGGTATGAAAAGATTCTTCTGTGTGACATTGTTTGCAATTCTGCCCAAATTTATTTTCATGAATATCCTTGTGGCAACTCGTGCAGTTATTGAATACCAATCCTGTCAATTGCCGGACTGGCTTGCCGTTGATTAATTCTGTTTTGTGACATTTAGCACAATCAACATTTTTATGTTTCCCAATTAATGGGAATTTTGTAGTGTTATGATCGAATCCTGGTGCATTTTTAAAGGTATCAAATCCATGGCAAGAGGTACAATTTGCTGCCATTTTACCTTTGTGAAAATCGTCATGACACGAAAGACATTCTTTGTTCAGACCCAAATAGGTAAATGGTTTTTTCTTCAGCTCCGGATCCTTAATAAATGCGGGCTTATGGCACGATTTACAATTGCAAGCCTTGCAATCTTCTTTTGCATGAGCCCCTTTCAACTCAAATCCGGCATTGAGATGGTTAAATGTCGTTTTATCAAATTTGATAATTTGAAAATTACGACCATGATGGTCATTATGACAAACGAAGCAATTTTTGCCTGCTACTTCAGCTGAAACATGAAATCCTCTTTTTGAATCAATAAGTTGTCTGATCTCTTTGTGACAATCCAGACATTTTTCGTTGGTCACTTTATCTCCGACAGCATGGCATTTTGTACAATTGCTCACCCCTTCCAGAGCGGCATGCGCTTTGGTCAGTTCCCCCGGCGATATCTGGGCAAAAGTATTGCTGCCCAAACTGAGAAGGGTTATGATGAGAAGTACGGAATATTTTAATTTCATGCTGGCAGTTTAGAAACAATATAAATAATTGTAAATATGCTGAATATGATTGAGCCGAATTTAGCGATGCTTTAATATGGCTTCACCGTATTTGGTGGAAATTTCAATTCCTATCTTTCTTAAAAATTCAGTTGGAAGTTCTCCTCCTGCAAAAATGTAAACTAAATCATTCACCATTTTTAAGATTTCTTTTGAATTATTTTCAGTATAGAGGATCGCATCGGGCTCGATGGAGATCAGATTTGACTCAAACTTTACATCAATCATTCCATCCTTGATGGCTGCATTTATTTTTGCGGCATTTTTAGGTTTAATTCTGCCGAAAGAGTTGTTCCTGTAAGAGATTGTGACCTTATTTCTGTTGGCCAGGAGCAAGGCTGATTCTATCGCAGAGTCTCCTCCGCCTACAACCACTATATTTTTATGGGTGATTAATTCAGGTTCTAAAAGCCGATATGCTACTTTTTCGGAATTTTCACCAGGAACACTTAGTTTGCGTGGCGTTCCGCGTCTTCCAATTGCTAGTAAGATACTTTTTGTTGTAAAATTCTCTCCATGAATAGTTTCAACTGTAAAGATGCCACTTTGGCTGGTGACAGCCTCCACTTTCGAATTCTCCTGAATGACAATCTCATTTTTTGCCAATACCGAATTCCATAATTCAAGTAATTGTGATTTAGATGTTTCATTAAATTTCACTTTCCCGTGAAGCGCTAAATCCATTGGCGCGGTCATAACAATTTTTGCCCTGGGAAATGTATAAACAGTGCCTCCCAATGTATCTTGTTCCAGAATTAAAACCTTTAAATTGTGTTTTTTAGCGGTAAGAGCTGCAGAGATACCTGCCGGACCTGCGCCTACAATAATAAGATCAAAGTTTGCTTCTGTATCTTTTTTTAATGTTTTTATTATATTTTCAACTGCTTCATTCCCCTGCTTGACGGCGTTTCTGATTAATCCCATTCCTCCTAATTCACCGGCAATAAAAATGCCGGGAACATTTGTTTCAAAATTT
>CAYHDA010000046.1:0-19186 GCA_964355145.1 uncultured Mariniphaga sp. | reverse complement strand
TATCGAAGAACAGTGTTGTTTCGCAACGAAAATTTCCGGGGCAATTTGTTTGGTTCGTCGAATGGGGTTCATTTAATGGCGATGAAAGGGCCTTAACAGATGAGCAATCTGCGATGTGCAAACGCAGACCCTCCTCTCCTCCGGGACCACAGGATTTGTTTATTGAATTCACTAAGCCTATCTTTAACCAGGTCACCCCGTTCTTAAGATCGTTTTACCAGCAATTTTGATATCATTAGTAATTATTGAAATATAAATCTAAAAAAGAAAAATCATGTTAAGATCAATTCTGTTGTTTAGTTTAATAACTCTGCAAACGATGGCGATAGCATTGTCACCGGCTGTGCTTCCGGATGTGAATCTCATTCCAAAACCTGTATCATTCAATGTCACAAAAGGCACTTTTGTTTTGACGGAGAAGAGCGCCATTTGCATTGCAGAAGAATCAGCTGAAATAAGGAAGATTGGGATGTACCTTGCTGATCAGTTAAATCCTGCAACCGGATATGGTCTGACTGTTAAATCAGTTGCTGGAAATGAAAATTCAGGAAATATTTACCTTTCTCTCGCCTCAGATGATCTGCAGTTGGGAGATGAAGGTTATCAGCTGAATATTTTTGCTGACAAGATAAACTTAGTTGCAAAAAAGCCGGCCGGGTTATTCAATGGCATTCAGACAATACGCCAGTTGTTGCCGGCAAAGATTGAAAGTAGTTCTTTACAACCAGGCCCATGGGAGATTCCGGCTTGTATAATCCGCGATTTTCCGGAATATTCTTATCGGGGAGTGATGTTGGATGTTGCGCGGCATTTTTTCTCCGCAAATGATGTAAAACGCTATATAGATCTTATCGCCCGGTATAAAATGAATGTGATGCATCTTCACCTGTCGGATGATCAGGGGTGGCGTATTGAGATCAAAAAATGGCCTAATCTGACCACTATTGGCGGCAGTTTGCAGGTGGATGGCGGGAAGGGCGGTTATTATACTCAGGAACAATACACTGATATCGTAAAATATGCAGCTGACAGGTATGTTACGATCATCCCTGAGATCGATATGCCCGGACATACAAATGCCGCTCTGGCTTCATATCCTGAATTAAACTGCAATAATGTAGCTCCTAAGTTATATACGGGTACTAAGGTTGGTTTTAGTTCCCTTTGTACAAGTAAAGAGCTTACTTATCAATTTATTACGGATGTTTTTACTGAACTTTCTGCAATAACTCCAGGTCCGTATTTGCATATCGGCGGTGATGAATCACATGTAACAAAGCTGGCCGATTATATTCCATTTGTAAATAGGGTACAAGGAATTGTCACGAAGCTCGGAAAGCAGGTGATCGGATGGGACGAAATTGCCCTCACTACACTGCAGCCCAACTCTTTTGTCCAATTTTGGGCAAAAGCCGACAATGCATTAAAAGGAGTAAAACAGGGTGCAAAAGTAATTATGTCACCGGCTGCCAATGCTTATCTTGATATGCAATACGACAAAACAACGAAATTTGGATTAAATTGGGCCGGGTTTCTCGAAGTTGACAAAGGCTATAACTGGAATCCTGCAACGATGGTTCCCGGCATAGGCAAAGAGAATATTTTGGGAATTGAAGCGCCGCTATGGACGGAGACTATTACAAATATGGACGAGCTGGAATATATGGTTTTTCCACGTCTTCCGGGATATGCCGAGATCGGGTGGAGCACACCCGCAACACACAACTGGAAGGAATATAAAATAAGGCTGGCCAATCAGGCCGAAAGGTTTAAAGCGCTTCAGATCAATTATTATCCTTCAAAACTGGTGCCATGGCCGGACACAATTAAAAAATAAGTAATTTCCAAATCAATCCCGGTCTGCTCTTTTCTTATTCCTCCAACCCAATGATTGCTGATGTTTCGTGTGATTGGCCGGGATTGAGGATTATCAGATCTTCAAAGGAATTTACGGCTTCGATACAAATGAAATATTTAAACCCATCATCAGGCAGATCGGCAATTGCAGTGCAGGCTGACTCCCCGGGATTCCAGACTGTTGTAACTTTGCTTCCTGATTTTGCTGCACGAATTTTTCTGTTGAAAATAGGATCTTCGATTATGCAAGCAGCTGCTGTATTGTGATAATGACGTGTTTCTGGTTGCAGAATTTCAAGTTTGGCAGACTCCTCAAAAAATTCGCCGGGTTGAAGATGATTATGATATTGGGTTCCGCTTAATCCGTCAATGGCGATATGCCTGATGTCGGATATATTATAATACGAATGGAGTGCACAGGAATAGCTGAATTGACTGACCGAAGTATTCGTTACTTTAAGGCTTACTTTCAATGTTTTTCCGACAACCATAATTAATTCGGCACAGAATTCGAAAGGCCAGTACGTTTTTGTTATTTCTGAAGAACATAACTGTAACCTCACTTGTGTTTCTCCATTTACTTCGGCTATAATTTCCATCAACTCCCAAAACATCAACCGGCCAAAACCATGCTGCGGTTTTTCGGGATCAGTCTGATGTGGTCCAAACCAGGGAAAACATACCGGAATTCCACCACGGACCGGCTTTCCTGCTTCGAAATAACTTGCCGGACTCATCCATAAAAGATCCCTCGAACGATGAGGACTGAAACTGGTAATGTGAGCGCCGTAAAGGCATACTTCCGCATTAGCATACTTATTTGAAACTTTCAAAAAAATCAGATCATTTTCCCGTTTTTCAAAATCTATTTCACCTTTGACACCAAATTTTTCATAAAGCTTTTCGATCGTAATCATTTTATTTTGAATTTACATAATTTATTTTCCATGTCTGTTGAATAGCAAATATCCAAAACTTGCCTGAAGGTAAAGTTTGGGATCACTGTTGCTGAAATAGTTTAACATTATACTTGCAGGTCCGAACCGGGTATGAACCACAAGGCCGCCACATCCGATAAACTGATTGGAAGAGAACAGTTTTTTACTATAATAAGGCTGATTGTTAACGTCACTCAATAACTCTTTGAATGGTTGAAAATAGTATCCTTCAAATCTCAGGTGCGATGAAGCAGAAATTGGAATAATTGTTTTTAACCCTCCGGCCATAAAATTATTGGCCCTCAGATAGGGTAAATACCTGATTGTGCTGTTGACGGTGGGAGAGAAGCTCTGAGCTGAAATAAGGGTAGAGGTATAGTTATGAAAGGATGTTCTTGTGGAGAAATAAGAATCAGTGACAATGCCCAGTGTGAGCCAATTGGCAGATTTAAGGTATCTTTCATAATAAAGTTCCATCTGGAAATATTCATGATTAGTGCGAAAGGGGAGTGCTTGTGTCCTTGTAGAACCCGGTGTTTCTTTCTCACTTCCAAATACGTAGCTTGTTTCAAATTTAAGCATTCTGCCTTCTGTGGGATATTGTTTTTTATTGAAGGCTTTTATTTCAAACCGGGCATGTACATTTCCTGCTGTAAATGTGGTGCGTTCAGGGGTGTCATTCTTTGTGTAGATTGTTGTCTGATAATAGTCATCAGCCTGATTTACAAAGTCAATTCCCGCTTCCCATTTTGAGGTTGTTTTTGCCGGAAAATTGATATCAAGCTGAATATTGTCATCGTTACGTATCACATAATGCGGGCGTTTATCTTCAAAGAAGAGCTCGGTTGATCCTGAAAAATAGTCCGTTCTGTTTTTGATAAAATAGAGTTCAATTGAAAAAGGCTGTTTTGTCGTGAAATTAAAGCGAGAGCCAAGCATAAAAGAGCTATAAAATTTACCGATATGGATATTCGATTGAATGGTAATCGGAAGATTATTAAATAGCCGGTAATCCAGACCTATGTATCCTTGATTAACATCCGAGAGTGAAAAATACCCTCCTACACCAACAGCCAGTGGTTTTTGTTGTTCTGCCTTAATTTGCAGATCGAAGTGGCCGGATTTCTCGTTAAAGCTGGCTGTAGGCAGAAGTGATTTAATTTTATCATCAGCCAGAATCTTAAAATATGATTCTCTAAGCGTTTCTATATCAAAGGTTTTAGATTTATGGCGTATAGATTGAATGATATAATATCTTTGCGAGGCATCAACGCCTGAAACCTGTATATTATTAAAAACCATTGCGGGACTTTTGCTCCTGTATTCTTCGCGCCTCTTTGTAAGTTCTTCGAAATCTAATCTTCTTTTAACACGCGATTTAATGTTCTCCATTTGTGCCAATGTTGATTCATACCCTGTCTTTTCAGTTTCGTCGAGCCGTTCAAAGTCGAAAAGAGCAATATCATTAACCGGCGAATTGATTGTAATTCCGAGACTGTCGGGTATTAAATAGTTTGTCTTACGAACCATCATATTCTCGATCTGAAGCAAGAGGTCGTCATTTTTCGGTTTTTTGTCTTTAATGTCAACTGCGCTTCCTATAATAAAGTCGGGCTGAAATTCCTGAATCATTACATTGGTCGGGAAGTTGTTAACCAATCCGCCATCGAAGAGCAAAACGCTGTCAATTTCGATAGGTTTAAAATAGAAAGGGAATGTCATTGATGCTCTGACAGCCAATCCGAGATCTCCTTTTTTAAGTACGACCTGTTCGTTGCGGTAAATATCGGTTGCGACACATCTAAATGGAACAAAAAGATTGTTGAAATCATTGTTGGCCAATGCATTAGGTGGGCTGAAAAGTTCCATGAATCCGAAATCCATCTGGCCTGAAGGGATGATATTAGTGGGGAGCGAAAGCTTTATCTTGTCCTCTTTCCTGTCAAAATCGAGATCAATAAAGGAGGGATTTTCATCAAGTTGTTTAAAATAATAAACGTACTTTGTGGGAATTGTGCCACTGGACCACATCTTAAAATCTTCCGATTTGAAAAGTGTTACCATTTCGTCGGGCGAATAACCTGCTGCATATAGTCCGCCGATGATTGCACCCATTGAGGTTCCTGCGATATAGTCGATAGGTATATTATTTTCCTCAAGAGCTTTAATTACACCAATATGAGCAAGACCTTTGGCCCCTCCTCCGCTAAGGACGAGTCCGACTTTTTGAGCAAAACCTGCAGTTGGCAACAGGAAAAGGTACAATACGAATTGATATAATATCTGCTTCATAATGACTATTCCAATTTTTCAGATCACTAATGATCTTCAATTTTATGCTTTAAGGATTGAAATCCCTCTCCGAGAATTTCACTTGCATCCATGATTGTAATAAATGCATGGGGATCGATCTGATTAATATGTTCTTCCAGAATCGCAACCTCTCTTCTGTTTACTACAGTAAAGATAATGTGCTTCTCAGTATTTGTGTACATTCCCACCCCCTTCAGATAGGTTCCGCCGCGAGCCAGATCATTGATGATTTTATCCCGGATATCTACATGCTGATCTGAAATTATTATCAAAGCTTTATTATAATTCGCCCCCTCCATAATAAGATCGATAGCTCTGCCAGTGATATAGATTACAATCATGCTGTAAAGCGGAATTTGCCAGTTTTTAAAAGCTGCAAGTGCAACCAGAACAATGGCAGTGTCAACCCAGATAAGCATTTGACCGATAGGAATACGGGTATATCTTGTGATCACCATGGCAATAATATCACTTCCTCCGGAAGTAGCTCTTGCCTTGAAGATCAATCCAAGCCCTACACCAGTTAATACTCCTCCAAAGATACACGAAAGCAGAACGTCACTGACCAGCGGGGCATCGCCAATCTCGCGCATCCAGGTTATGACATCCATAAATATCGATGATGAAACAAATCCATAGATGGTTTTAGTCCCAAACCGACGCCCAAGAAGTTTAATTCCAAAATAAGTTAACGGAATGTTTACCAGCAAATTGAATAATCCAATAGGGAATCCGTCTGGCCAAAGTGTCATCCCTTTGGTTAAATAATAAACAATGATTCCGAGTCCGAACATACCACCGGGAACAATCTTATGCGGAGTTATAAAAAATACGTAACCAACAGCCATGATAAAAGCGCCGATGGTGATCAACCCGTAATCGACGAACCATCGTTTGGTGAAAAGTTTTTCTTTGGTGAGAAATGCCATAAGAGCGGATAATTTTTTCTAAAGTTAGCAAAAAAAAAGGGTTCCCTTTGGAGGAACCCTTTTTTTTGTCGTTGTTTTTAGAATCTTTTTTCTTTGATACGGGCTTTTTTCCCGGTCAATTCGCGAAGATAGAACAAGCGTGCACGACGTACACGTCCCATACGGTTTACTTCGATACCATCAATAAAAGGCGAGAAGAAAGGGAAAATCCTTTCAACACCAATATTTCCGGACATTTTGCGGACGGTGAATGTTTTTGTTGTACCAGTACCTTTGATTTGAATAACAGTCCCTTTGTAATTCTGAATTCTCTCTTTGGCACCTTCGACGATCTTGTAACGAACAGTTATCGTGTCGCCTGCGTGAAAAACAGGTAATTCTTTCGGCTCACCTAAAAACGCATTTTCTGCAATTTTAATCAGATCCATGATGATTGATTTTAACGGTATTTTTAACGAACGCAATATTCACAGTGTCTAATTGTTGGCTGTCAGAGATTGCGTACGGAACGAGGCGCAAAAGTAGTACTATTTTAATTAATAAAAAGCTAAATCATAAAATAAACCACTTAATGCCGGAGAACTGATGAAATAATACCTGATTACAACTTAAGTTTTTTTCTGATCGCTTCAGACAGAGCCGCTTTATTGATAATAATAGCCGTGGTTTTGCAACGCAAATAAGATTGAGATGCATAAAAATAACCCTTTAGATCATTGTAACTGCCCCACGAGTTCTTCACTTTATAATAAACCGAGCCATTTTGGTCCTTGGCA
The DNA here is from genome assembly GCA_964355145.1 of uncultured Mariniphaga sp. Lineage (GTDB taxonomy): Bacteria > Bacteroidota > Bacteroidia > Bacteroidales > Prolixibacteraceae > JAAFHB01. The sequence goes on along the minus strand of CAYHDA010000046.1, from coordinate 12,373 downwards.
AGTCCGATAAGATGCATCGCGTGATCGTCTGTAGTTTCCTGACTGTCAAATGCGGCTTGTCTTATTTCCTGTGTAATCACTTTTTCTTTCGCTGGATTATCAAATTTGTAAATTGCTGCTTCCTTGTCTTTTTCAGACAGGCTGTCCCATTTGGCGGCTTCTATTTCACTCAGGTTTGGAAGAGTTTTATCCGGGATCACAGCAATTCCTTTCAAAGTTGTTGCGAATCCTTTCTCACTGGTATCAGCAGCCCAAAGAACCGAATAACCATTCTGGATTGAGTTGTCAACAATTTCCTGAAGTTCATCAAGCGGGACGTTGTAAAAAGGACTCCATAACCAGTTATCCGGGACTTCGAGGATAAAGGGCTCATAAAAAGGGTGATGGGTAAAAGAGGTGATCTGGATATAGTTGTCGCTGTTAATTCCGCAATAATCGATTGAAAACGATTTTGGAGTATACGATTTGCCTTGATATTCAAAGTTCTGAGGAATATCGCCAAGATAAGCATCAATTGTATTGTTTAGTGCTTCCTCCCAGACCGGTGTAATCCTTCTGTTTTTATTTTCAACAACACCTTCGACCATTTTGCGCAGCATATTATCCATTTCTCCATGGACATGCTTATCTTCATTATACTTCAGTCCTGTGTACGCACTTTCAGGAACAAGGCCATATTTCTGAGCAACATACAAGTCATCAAACAGCACACCTCCTGGTCCGAAATTAGTGTTCCCCTGCATTCTTACATATTTCTGAGCCTTATCACGATAGCACATATTAACCTCAAACATTTCAGATAAATCAACTTCAGGTTTACCCAACCGCAGCATTTCAGTTTCAAAGAACGACATTCCGGCAAATGACCAGCATGTTCCGGTTCTGTTTTGGTTCTTAACTGAAGTGTGAGGAATCTCTTTTATTAATTCAAATTTATAACCTTCACCGTCTTTATTTTCTGCATATGAGAAATTGATTGTAAACCAAAGTAAAAGAGCGAGTATGAGTCCTTTTCTGATTGTTTGCATATTGAAATTATGAGTTGAAGTTGAACCATGAAAAATAGAAAAACGAATTGATTTATTTTATATTATTAATCATTTTTTTTGATAAAGATTTTCAATCGGATTATCAGTGCCTTTGTAAATAATTTTTCCAGGTACTATGGACGATTTCGTGCTGATAACAGCGCCGGTTATCCCAGTGGAAATATAGTTAAGCGCCGCACTTAAACAGGCATCCGTCAGATTACCCCAGTCTTGAGTTACATTATCCCTGATAGCAAAGTCAACGGGTATTCCATCAAAATAATCCGTGTAACCCTGCGAATTAACATTTCGAAAACTAATCGGTGCTACGGCAATATTCAGTTTTGTGTCTCCCTCAATATTCATTCCAACAGGTTTGCCATGCGTCTTAGAGCCTATCACTTTCATATTCAGGTAAGGTTTAAGTCCCGAGATCACCAGTTCGCTTGCTGAAGCAGTGGAAGATGTTGCAATTATAACAAGTTTATCTAACTGAATACTGTTGCTTTTCAAACCGATAACACTCTGATACCCCAGTCTTGTGTGTTTGTTATTGTATAGTAATGTGTTATATATTTTATCCTTATTTGGTTTCCCGGCAAGCAGGGCAACAAGAGAATCGGCACAGTCGAGGGTGCCACCTCCGTTATACCGAAGATCAAGTACAATATCAGTGACTCCATTGTGCGAAAATCCATCAAAAACTGTGTTTAACTCTTTTACCGAACTTCCGAGAAAATCGCTGAATACCAGATATCCGATCTTCTTGGCTCCCTTTGTGTAAATCGTTGAATATTGGATTGAATTTATTATAATTACACCCTTTGTTAATTGAATTGCCGATTCCGAACCATCGTTTTTTATAAATACGAACGAATTGCTGGTATTTTTAAATGCAGCATTTACTTCGCTGTCAGTCATTGAGGCCACCGTTTTGGCATTTATTGACTTTATTTGCCATCCTCGTTTAATGCCCGCTTTCCCCATTGCACTATTATCATACACAAATAAAATGCGCAGCAAATTCTGATCGTCGAATCCCAGACCGGCACCCCATCCGGTAGTTAATCCATTATCAAGTAAATCAACCATTTCGGTGTAAGTCATGGTGAAACTCCACCTGTCAAGACTGTTCTTTACTTTTCCTATGTATTCTTCGGGTGTTTTAACGGTTGTCAAATCAACTGAAGGCATCGTTTCATACCAAAGATATAAATCATTGAAGGTGTTGGCTGTAAATTGAACCAACGGATCAATGGATGGAGGCAAATTTTGAACAGACTCTTTTTTGCAGCTGAAAGCCAGAAAAAAGGATAGGAGGAAGACGGAATAAAATATACGTTTCATCAGAGGATAATTTGTTTTTTAATTGCCTGATGGAACACCTGAGTTATCTTTATTCGTGTTTGCGAAGCGCAGATTCATGGGTGTTTCATCAGAGGATAAATAATACCTGTTTAGGAGTTTTTTTGTGGATAAGTAATCCGAACATGGTAAATATTATTAAGTTTTTCAAGAAAAATCTCTTTTAGTAAAGTGATATCCTTAAAAGTCAAAGGTGCATAATCGAGTTGACCGGCTCCAACTTTTTGCTGAAAAATGGCATCTATTAATTTCTTCAAGCTTTCGCTGTCTTTTTTATCAAGACTTCGTGAAGCTGCTTCTATACTGTCAGCAAGCATTACAACAGCAGTTTCGCGTGTTGAAGGGAGAGGGCCCGCATAAGTAAAGTTACTATCATTCATTTCCTGACTATTCATTTTATTTGCACCCAGAAAAAAATAGCCTGTTTTAGTTGTTCCGTGATGGGTTTTAATGAAATCGATGATTTGTTCGGGGATTTTGTGTTTTTGGGCAAGCTCCACCCCCCTGCTAACATGGTTCATAATTATTTTGGCGCTCTCCTCCGCAGCGAGCTGATCGTGAGGATTATAGCCAACAGCTTGATTTTCAGTAAAATATTGGGATTCAGTAAGTTTGCCAATGTCGTGATACAGAGCACCTGCTCTTACAAGCAAAGGATTTCCACCCAGCCTTAAAATCGCTTCTTCTGCCAGGTTGGCAACCTGAAGTGAATGTTGAAAAGTGCCTGGTGCTTCCTCTGCAAGCCGGCGCAGCAATTTTTGGTTTGAATAGGATAATTCGATCAATGTAACATCTGAAACAAATCCGAAGGACTTTTCAATTACAAAAACTGCGAGGTAGGTGATGAGGGTAAGAGCCGCGTTAATGAGGAACCATTTCATAACAGTCCAGTCGATCCCCGCAAAACTTGCCTCCTGAATCAACGAAATGCCGATAAAAGTGAAAGCGTAAACAAAGAATATAATAAGTGAGGTAAGGATGAGCTGGTCGCGTCGCTGAAGATTGTTCTGGCTGATTACTGCAATGCTGCCTGCCGGAATAGACAGAAGTACGAATTCATAACCATTGGGCACCATAAATCCGACAATAATTGCAGTGATGGTATTAACGAAAATCGCAAGACGTGCATCGAGGAAAGTACGGATTATTAATGCCAGAGCAGTGAATGGAACAATATAAATCGGTATACTGTCAGACGATACAATAATCCTGCAAAAAAAGATCATCAACGTCATCATCAGTAATGTAAAAGTGATATCCCGTTTTGATTTCAAAAGTTTTCGCCGGATATTGTAGATGAACAGGAAAATAGTCAACAGTAATAAGCTGATAAACATGAATTTGCCAATGATGATGAGATAGAATTTTGTAAAATCTCCACGGCTTTTTTCATAGGTCGACTTCAACGATTCGATGATCAGATAAGTTTGAGGAGAAATAACATCACCTTGTGAGACTATTCGTTCACCTTCCTGCACCACACCATAAGTGGTGGATAAATTCTCGAGAATTTTTTGTCGCCCTGCCTCTGTTTTATCCTTATCGTAGGTCAGATTAACCGCCAGATAATCTTCGGCATGCAATTTATCAATGATTTGTTTAAAGTCAGGATCGCTGTTTCTTAGCAGGTCAAGTTTGGCATTTGTCTCAGAATAAGCCATCTTAAGGGAATACAATTGCCCCGCAGAAACCTTTTCGGCGAGGTTTTTTCTGACAATCAGAGCCTCACTCTTCCCTGCAAGGATAGGTGTACTGCTTACTCCTTGTTCAAGGATTCCGGAATTATATATTTTTTCAAAGATGGTAAGTACTTTACTTTTGATCACCCGGGAGTAAAGGATCTCAGTATTTTCTCTGAGCGTTATCTCATCAATCTTAGTGGACAGAGCTGTAATTTGTTGTTTGCCGACAGAGTCGTTCAGAATATAATATGGAATCAGTGACTTGAGAAGAGAATCGCGTTCTTCCCGGATCGTCTGATCCGATTTCATAATCGCAAAGTTGTAAGGCGCAATTAATGTGGCATGCATCCAAGGCCTCCCTTTTTGGAATTCATAGCGAAATCTTCCCTCTTGTGGCAGTGCAAAATAGAGAACAACAGCAGTAAGAATAAATAATAAGGTTAAATAAATTGTATGCCAGCGCGATGATTCAAACCATTTTTTCGTCTCTGTATTCATAATATTCTATTTCCTCAAATTTAAAGCCGAAACCAATTAATTCGTATATTTGGAATTAATCAAAAGTAGTCAATTTTTAATGAGATACGGAATCTCCAACCTCAGTATAGTTCCTGTTCGGTCAGAACCGCGCGAGAAAAGTGAAATGTGTACACAAGTGCTTTTTGGTGAGCACTATACAATCATGGAAGAGAATGCCAAGTGGTGTCAGATCAAGCTCGGTTTTGATGGTTACGAGGGGTGGATTGACCGTAAAATAGTCAATGAAATTGACGAAGAAGATTTTTTGCAATTAGCAACAATTCCGCAGATTGTGACGACTGATGTGTTTAATATCGTCCAGCCGACAGGAGGATACAGTAATTTTTTAATTGTTGCGGGCAGTTCGCTTCCACATTTTGATGCTGTAAACCGAACATTTAAGATTGGGAAGGTCGAATATAACATTCAGGGAAATACCGTGTCTGCTGATCCGCAGAGTGTGCGTGAAGTTATTATCGAGAATGCACTTAAATATTTTAATGCTCCATATCTTTGGGGTGGAAGATCACCCTTTGGGATTGATTGCTCTGGTTTTTCACAGGTATTGTATAAAATGGCAGGGTTGACAATACCCCGGGATGCAGTTCAACAGGCAATGTTGGGAGAAAACCTCACCTTTGTCGAGGAGGCATTACCTGGCGACCTTGCATTTTTTGACAATGAAGAAGGCGCCATTATTCATGTAGGTGTTATTTGGGAAAAAAATAAAATTATTCATTCTTCCGGCAAGGTCCGAATCGACAACATAGATCATTTCGGCATATTCAACATCGACACCGGTCGGTATACGCATCAGATGAGGCTGATGAGAAGACTTATTAACGATTAAGATTTTTTAATGTTCTGATTTTGTGAATTATTCTCCTTCTAAATCTTTGACATTATGGGACATCTTGAAATTATTGGCTACCTTGTTGCCATTGTTATCGTTGTTTTTATCGCCTGGAAAAGCGCTGATAAACAAAAAGAAGAGTGATGAAAACTGATGATTTATAAAGGCAATTTTCTGCTTTCAGATTCACTCAGCGAATACACGAACGCAAATGGCCAACACTTTGCGGACCCTCATTAAAAAGCAAATCGAGAATGCTGAGATTTGCAACAAATCCCTGTTTTTCGCAGAACACCTGAATGTAAGGTGTAGCCATGAATAAATGATCCGCAGTCTGCTTTTGTGGTTTCGGATGAATGGTGTAGCGAAAGTCATCGGTGGTTTCCGGAACTTCACCCTCAGGGCAGTATTCCTCCGTATATTTTACGTTCACATTCAGATCAATGGCCTTCAAGACTGCATTTTGAATTTCAAAATTAAAATCAATCAGAAATTTCCATTTTTTCTTTTGGTAAAAGGGAGCCAGATCATCTGAATAGTATTCGAAAAAAGGCGAGTTATTGTAGGCCGATGTGATGCTGCGCCAGTGCATCTGCTGCCAGGGCTGATCATACGAGAGTTGCTGATCACGGATCGGGCCCTTTGCCCGCGGACCGTCTGCGATGGGTAATGACAAGGTTAAGGGTCCGTTTGCTGTAAGAATAACGGCGCGGTTACGGTACGACTGCTTGATGTAGCTCTCGTGATATTCTATGTAAATATTTTGGTAATCAATTATTTTTGTGAAATATTGTATCGGTGCGAGATAAGCACTGCTCAGTAAAACCGTTGATCGGCAGACTCCCATTAATTTTCGGAAAGTTTGTGCCCGTTTAATTTTACCTTCCTGGTATTGGATGTGTTGATTTCCAGTTTTTCATCATCCGGAGCCTTGTATTCATTTCTGAAATAAACATTATAGGCTATACCAATCGGCACAATAACTTTTAAAGACTTCTGTGGAGGCATTACAATTTCACGGATGTCAAAATAGGTCGAATCCTTCCATTGCCAATCAGTCAGCATATTTACAAAAAGGGTATCTTTCGACCCGTTGATTAGTTTCATGTTCCGATACGAGCGTGATTGTACGTTGGAATAGAAATTTACACCTGTGAACAGCGAGCTAACGGAAGATAGAACGACTAAAAAGCCTTCCCCTATATTAACGCCAGTCCGATAATTATGCATTTTCTTTTGTCTTTTAATGCTCTGGGGATCAGTGATATATCCCGACACACCACAGGACCATAAGATTGACAGGGAAAAGAATATCACTATTAATTTATTGAAAATCTTCATTGCATTTTTGCGTGAAGGTGATATCTCCAAAAAATTACTTGACACTCATGAAAAACCGCTCCCAACGGATTTTTGAGAGGAAACTTTTATTTTTGTCCAATGAAAGCCATACAAAAGAAGCTTTTCCAACTACGTGATCTTCAGGAACAAAGCCCCAATACCTTGAGTCTGCAGAATTATAACGGTTATCACCCATCATCCAGTAATAGTCCATTTTGAAAGTGTATGCAGTGGCCGGTGTTCCGTTTATGAAAATCGTGTTCTCTTTAACCATCAGATCGTTTTCTTCATAAACATCTATGATTCTTTTGTAGAGCGGTAAATTGGCAAGAGTCAGATTGATCGTGACACCTTTCTTGGGAATCCAGATTGGACCAAAATTATCGAGATTCCACGAAAACTTAGCATCACTGGGAAATATGGCAGAATCAGTGTTGTCGGCGGGCCATGTAACCCTCTCTTTGGATTGAATGAATTTTAATCCATCCATTTTTTTTGCCTGAGCAGCGGTAAGTGACATAATATAGCGTGAATCGGATCCTTCTATTTCGGAACGGGTAATATCCAATTTTTCCAGAGCATCGGAGTTGAGAGTTGTGCCGTTTATGTTGACCAGGTATTTATATTGAATTCCCGGAATTTCTTTCTGAGGTTTCCCGTTTACATATACCTGTCCTGCAACTATTTTCATCGAATCACCTGGAATGGCAATGCAACGTTTGATATAATTTTCCCGCTTGTCTACCGGACGATAAATGATATCTCCAAAAGTCCTTTTATCACCAAGTAATCGCTCTCTGCTATATGAACGGACAAGTTCGTAATAACTTCTCTCCTGCATATTGATTGCAATCGTATCACCTTCAGGAAAGTTAAATACTACAACATCATCATTCTTAACCTTTCCAAAACCGCCAATTCTTCGATAAGGATAATGAATGAGTGTTGAGAAAGATTTCATGCTACGTGATAATGGCATCGTATGATGAACAAAAGGAAACGAAATTGGTGTATTCGGCATTTTGGGACCATAGGCCGTTTTGCTGACAAATAAATAATCGCCTACCATCATCGATTTTTCCATCGAAGAGGTGGGAATAGTATAGGCTTCAATAAAAAACATACGAATAAAGGATGCTGCAATCACTGCAAAAATAATGGCGTCAATCCATTCAACGGTCTTTGTCTGCCTGCCTTCCGGCGGATTTTTCTTTTTCCAGAATGCCCAATGAACTTTTCCGGTAATATAGCTGTCAAATATGATCACCAGACCAATTAACCACCAGTAATTACTCACCCAGATAACCCAAAGAAAATACAGTCCGCCAATAAGGCCAAACTTAAACCATTTGTTTTCCAATAAATTATTCATCCTGATTCTATTTGTTTTTTTAAAATTTCAGAAGGTCAGTCATCGATAAAATACCCTTACGGCCGACGCAAAATTCAGCTGCATGAACAGCTCCGAACGCAAATCCTTTTCTGCTGTACGCACTATGGGTTATCTCTATGAAATCTACCTCAGAGTTATATTTAATCGTATGTATTCCAGGAACAACACCTTCGCGGATAGGTTGGATATATAATTCACTATCCGATTTGTCATCGTTGATGGTCCATTTGGTTTTTGTTTTGTTAAACGCAATGATGTCATCTGCCAGCGAAATGGCTGTACCACTCGGTGCATCAAGCTTTTGAGTGTGGTGAACCTCTGTCATTGAAACATCGTACTGAGGGAAATCCTTCATCATTTTTGCAAGGAATTTATTCATTGCAAAGAAAATATTAACACCCAGACTGAAATTTGAAGCATAGAAAAAACAGCCGTTTTTTTCAGTACAAGCCCGTTCAACTTCAGCTTTCCGGTCAAGCCATCCCGTGGTGCCACTCACAACAGGTACGCCGGCTTCAAAACATTGAAGGTAATTATTAACTGCTGTTGCGGGAGAAGTGAATTCGATGGCAACATCGGCTTTGGAAAGGTTTTCAATCGTAAGATCTTTCTGATTATCAATATCAATCGTCAGAACAACTGAGTGCCCGCGACTTATTGCAATCTGTTCAATCTCTTTGCCCATTTTCCCGTAACCAATCAACGCAAGCTTCATATTTGTCTATTCGGTATTTGTTTTTTTATCTCTGTAAAAGATGACAAAGATAAGATTATTGGTTGAACTAATTCTATTAATTATTGACCGTAAACTGATGAATTCTGCAGGCATTTCCTTTGCTCTCACGATTTTTGTCCTTGGCCACTCTTAAAATAAGTTTGTGTTTGCCGGCTTTAAGTTCATCTTCAAGGATAATAAGCCAAGGCAGATGCAACTGAGTACTCCATTGTGTAAACTGATCAACAGCCTTGAAATCAGAACGGTCAATACTATATTCCAATATGCCGGCATCGGGACCGGAGGTAATCAAAAGTCCAATGGCCTTTCCGGAAAACTTAAGCTTAAGTTCAGCCCCCGGATTTGTAGCCTCAAGTACCTGATCATTTACAAATCCTTGTCTTGTCGAAACATGGTCAACTGGATTCCATGCCGTAAGGTATTTCCAGCCTTTCACCAATTTTGCATTTTTCAATGGTTCAAAATGACCGTTTATATAGGAAAATTGATCTAATGTGTTGTTGGGTAGTTGTTTAGGAGTTTGTAGCTCTGGAGTAGGGTCTTTCCACGATGTTTCGAAGAAATATTTAAGCGTTCTGAAATAGATCGCCTGACCAAAGGGCGAGGGGTGCAGATTTTTAAAATCATCCCGCCATGTAAATTCACCATTTAAGATTCTGTCGTTGACCTCTTTGGCAAAGTTAATAGACGGAATATCGTAATGTTCAGCTACTTTCTCGTGTTGCACAATCACTTCCGGTATTTTCCCGTTATTGTAATCAGTCATCTTATCCTGATCGACAAAGTGAAGCATTACAATATTCATAGATGGATTTGATCGTATGGCATGATTGATAATGCCTTCCTTACCCCTGATTTGCTGATCCGGTTTACATCCGTTTGTCGCATCATTTACCGCGGCTTCCTCGAAAAGCAAATCAATTTTTCCTTTTTCCAATACATCTTGTACCAATCTCATCGATCCCGGTACTGATCCCATTGAAGGAATTCCCGCGTTGATGAATTCGAATTTGACCGATGGGAAGCGTTGCTGCAAATAATCGCAAACCATACCGCGCCATCCCGAACCAAACGTAATAGATCCTCCTAAAAATGCGACCCGTCCTGTCTTTTCTTTTTCGAATTTAACCCGGCAGTTATCGAAGTTACCACGAAAATTGACTGCCATTTTTGATTCAGCCTGCAATGGTTTGTTCGCCAGTTCCGGAGCAGTATGTAAAAGAATAAACTGAACGATAGGAGCGGGGTCCTTAAGGCTATGGGGATGATGTCCAATTCCCTCTTTCATAATTATTTTGATCTCACCTCCGGCTTCTTTATATGTTTTTTCCAGTAAATAGGTATTCTCTTCAATCGGAACAACATCATCTGCAGCGCCACAGACATGTAAAACAGGTACGTGAGCCTCAGCCAATTTTCTGGCATTGTATATTGGCATTCCTTTAAAATCTTTGATAGTTTCTTCAGTGAGATTATATTTTTCCAGGTGCAGCTTCCAGTCTGCAGGTGAGCCAAGCCCTTTCCCTTTGCCTCCCGGCCAGCTTCTCATATCGCAAACAGGAGCGTCAGCATAAATACAGGCCACTTTTTCGACATTTTCGGATCCCCAATTATAAACATAAAGACCTCCCCGGCTGAAACCTTCCAATACAGTTTTCGTATTAAGCTGATATTCTTTAATCAGAAAATCGTAAAAATGATTCCATAATAACACTGCCTGCTGATTGCCACATTCAGCATCTGCATCAATAAATACAACATGAAAACCTTTTTCAAGCAAAGCAACTTCTGTCTGAGGCTCGTGCCCCCAGAAGCGTGCCCTCCAGATCCAATTTCGCCCGTTTTCAGCTATTTTAGGAAAAACAATTTTAGCATTATGCCCTTCGAATTGAAAATTCAGGCATTTAAAACCATGATAATCAGTTTCTTGAGCAACACAAAAAAGAGAGATTTGGAGAATTGCAAAAAACAAAAATGCTTTTTTTATAAGCTGATCGGCCATGACGCGCTATAGGTTAGTGTATTCATTTAAATAATTTATCCAGACCAAATTTTTTAATGGCCTCCTGAATGGTCGAGCCCGCTTTCTTTTTAAATTCAGCTTCTACTAATTTTTTTGCCTCCGTGAGATCAACTTTCACGTCAGGTTTGTCAAATGTCCCGCCCAAATTGATGCCAATAGGATATTTTGAAATGTTTTCGGCTCCGGGAACGAAACCTATATACTTGGTAACTTCTTCGCTTACGTCGGCTTTATTGACCTTGAAATCAATGCGGTAATCGATGTTTTTAGTTGCTGTCTGTTTGCCTGCAATCGTAACATCCTGACCTGCAATCTTAGTAGTGAAGGGTGCAATAATCAATCCTCCGTCCACAATTCTAAAGTTAGCCGTGAAATCATTGACTTTTACCTGCTTAAACAGATCTTTCCGGAAATACTTTCCGATCTCATCAAATAATCCTGTTTCGGCCAGTTGAATATTTTTGGCCGCCAAGACTCCATCACCGTTCAGGGTTGAAAAAACAGGAGAATAATCGTTTCCAAGTTTCCCTTTTAGAGTCAGGCTGCTGTTAAAAGCGCCTGTACTCCCGGCTGCAAGAGGAAGAAAGTGCCTGATTGTACTGATTGATTGATAGGCAGTTGGCAGGTCAAAATCTTTGATATCCATCTTGAAATCGAAATCGGGAAGCTCACTTTTTGGAGTAAAATAACTGCCCGATACCAACAGCCTACCACTGAGCATTTTCATATTTAGCCCTTCCAGAATCACTTTGCGTTCCTTAATTCCCATCTTACCGGTAATTTCTGTGATATTCATCTTGTCGTATAGCGCTTTTTGAACTGTCGATTGCAATGTGAAATTGATATTGTCGGGAACTTCAAAAGGATGACTTGCTGCCAGCGTATCTTTTGCGGTTGAAGTGGAAATTAGTTGATTGATATTTAAATAGTTGGAGTTTACAGACAATATTCCGTTCAAGATCCCTTTTTTCAGGATATAAGCCCAGTAATTTGTTAATGAGCCACTGGCAGTAAAATTGCTCTCACCCATGTTTCCTGACAAATTGTTTAAAGCAATTGATTTTGGGCTAAACCGGATATCGGCGGAGCTAATTTCAACCTTTTGAGTCAAATCCTTTGACGTAAACATAAAGTCTTTCAATGAGATCGTCCCATCCGTTCTGAATTTTTCGTATTGCTCTTTTTCTATTGCTGAATATTGACCGGCAAATTCCACTGACGCATCAATAACACCTTTTATATCAACGGCATTCATTGGAATGGCCTGTTTAAGTGAGGTAAAATCAATCCGCCCTTTAAGGTTTCCTTTCAACATCGGGTCACTTACGGGAGTGGCTATGTGCAATGTTGCGGAAAGGGGATTTCCTGCCAATGAGGCATTGAATTTTTCAAGATCGATTTTGGTGAGATCTAATGGCCCCTGAGGCTTGGAA